>JBOFGM010000593.1:0-2610 GCA_051649105.1 Iodobacter sp.
CCTGAGATTCAGTCGGCCCATGCCAGCCTGTATGGCCAGCCGGGACAATTACGATTAACGCTGACCGGGATTCGCAATAAAGAGCAGCTGGCTGAGCTGATTAAGCGCTATATCGCGGGCATTGCACCTGCCAAAGGGCGCCACGAGCTGATTGCGGTTCAGCCCTTGCCGGTGAGTAACCGGCATATCAGTTCGATCGCCAATAAAGAGGAGGCCAGCTTATCCTGGCGCTTTGTTACACCGCAGGCCATCAGCACCAATGACAAAGTGCTGGTTTATGCGCTGACCGATATTTTGCAGCAGCGTTTATTGCCGGTGTTACGCCATAATGATGGGGGGGGTTATGTGGTCAATACCAATACAGATCTGGGCGCAGGTAAAGGCGTGGTGATTCAATTATTTAATACCGGCCCGTCAAAGCAATGCCGTGGCATGATAGACAAAACGGTGAGCATCATCAAGCAGCTGGTGGCCAATGGCCCGGATGCAAAAGAAGTCACCGCCGCAGTGGAGCGGGTTGAGCAGAACAGGCAGGTACAAAGTGCGGCGGGCAGGGCCTTTGAAGTGGGCTCTCGCTGGGCTTATAGCAGGGATTTATCCGGGATTGAATTCATCCCTGCTAAGGTGCTTACCCGGGAGAGCCTGAAAACCGCAGCAAGCCAATGGCTGACGGCCAAGGCGGCTTTTCTTTACGCCGATGGTTGCCCGTCAGGATACGACAACGAGCAGTTTTTAGCGCTGTGGGATCAGGCCTTATAAGTTAAAGCCAGCTTGAGGGGTGCGTTAATCCATCCATTTACTATGGATCTGACGCACCGTACCATCATCAAGCATGCTTTTAAATATGGTATTGACTTCTTTTGCATAGGCCGATTTTGCCGATTTTTTAGAAAAATAAACGGTCAGCCGGGTGGTGCCAAATAAAAAGGTATCGCCAAACTGATCGGTCAGCCCCAGCTTTTTAATGGTGTAGTTAATGGTGGATAAAGAGCCGGCAATAGCCTGAGAATCCCGGTTGGCGGCGGTTTTTTTAACGCCGGTGATATAGTCTTTAACAAAGTCTTTTTTCAGTGATTGATCGGCATCAAAATCTCTTTCCACTTTAAGTCCGGAATTAACGCTGGTGGTGATTTTTTTTAAATCATCATAGCGAATAATGGAAACGCCTTTTTTTGCCCGGATTCCAATATGCAGCGGAAACAGCATCACGCCGCGCAAGGCATACTGATCATGTTCCTGATTCTGCTCAATAATAGAAAAATCAACCTCACCATTTTGCAAATCTCTTTCAGCACGGATGGACGGCGTTAATCTGGGCTTAATCTGATGACCGCTTCTTTTTTCAAATTCTTTAAGTAAATCAACAATAATCCCGGTAAAAGGCGTGTTTTCCCCCTGACCCGGGCTGGCTGCAGCCCAGGGATCTTGTGCAATCAGATCAACCTTAAATTCAGCGGCCTGTGCTGCAAGGGTATATCCGCCCAGAATGGCTGAAAGAATAAGTGGCCGGATTAATTTCATTATTTTCCTGTTTAAATCTGCTTAAAAACGCTCTTTTCAGGGCTATTTATCTCACTATAAACCGGTTTATCTGCCTGGCTATATGCCGGATATAAAATACACCCTCCGGCCCCTGTATTACGAGCTCTGTGCGGTCCGATACCTAATATTTAGCGGTTGTTGCTCACCGGCAGCGGTCTGTTATCCCTTTGCAGCGCTGCTGTCAAACATCCAGCGTTTGGCGGCCTCACTGACGGCCACCACGGCCGGGTGGGTCAGCCGCCTTTCAACCGATATCGCGTAGTAGTTCACCATTACACTTTGCGTGCTGCCAATCAGCTCCGCACCGTGCTGATTACGGATTTCTGCAGCCATCAGCTCTGGCGCAATAAAAACGCCGGCTCCGGCTTTGCCAAAGGCTTTCATCAGGGCGCTGTCATCAAACTGGCCGACGATACGCGGCTCGATGCCTAAATCTTTAAACCAGCGCAGCAGCGGGGCCTGAACCGCCACCTTATCGCCAGGCAACAGCAGTGGTGCATCTTTCAGCGAGGCTGGAAACTGATCTTTAAAGCGCCCGGCCATCTCCGGCACGGCATAAAAGGCAATCGCGCATTTACCCAGCGCATGGTTATAGCCTTTTACCCCCAGCTCGGAGGGCAGGGGCTGGTCGGCGATCACCAGATCCAGCTTATGAATGGCCAGCTCGGCAAAGAGGCGCTCCAGCTTGTCTTCATAACAAATCAGCCGTACCGGTTCTGCCAGGGTGATGGCAGGGGCCAATAGCTGGTAGGCAATTGATTTGGGCACGGCATCGGCCACGCCCACCCGGAAGGTCATTTCTGCGCTGCCAACCCCGCTTTTTAAAATTTGTTCCAGTTGATTGCCAATCTGAAAAATATCGTCGGCATGGGTACGGGCCAGCTGGCCGGCTGCAGTCAGCTCCAGCCGGCGGCCCACCCGACGAAAGAGATCGGTGCCTAAGGCGGTCTCCAGCTCAGACACCTGGCCGCTGATGGTTTGAGGCGTCAGATGCAGCTGAGCGGCCGCGCGGGTAATGCTGCCGGCCTTGGCCACATGCCAGAAATAATAAAGTTGTTTGTAGTTCAT
>JBOFGM010000594.1:0-1385 GCA_051649105.1 Iodobacter sp.
CAATATCTCCGCGCTGCCAGGCGGCATTAATTTCTGCAGGCCGCATATTTAAAATCTGCACTTTTGCCGGGGCGATATTCCAGTGTTTAAAAGCGGCCAGCAGGCTGTAATGCGTGGTGGAAACAAAAGGCACCGCCACTTTTTTGCCAATCAGATCGGCGGGCTTGGTAATACCTGCACCATTTCTGACCACCAGCGCTTCAGCGGTTCCTAATTCAGCCGCCAGCAGAAAAATCTGAAACGGCACATTACGGCTGGCGGCAGCGGCCAGCGGACTGGAGCCCACATAGCCTACCTGCACATCCCCCGAGGCCAGCGCCGCAATCACATCGGCCCCGCTTTCAAATTTGCGCCAGTTGATCTTACTGCCCGTGGCCTTTTCATACTCCCCCTCGGCCTGAGCCAGCTTGGCCGGGTCCACGCTGGTCTGATAAGCCACCGTTACCTCTGCGGCTTGTGCCAGATTAAATACCCCGGCCAAAACGAGACCAAGCACCGGTAATTTTAAGAAGCGGATCATAAAAACCCTTGCAGAGAATGGATAAAAAATGGGCGAATATCAGACACCGGTCAGCATATCGCAGTGCTGGCTATATCAGGATGAAATAAATCATTATTTTATTAAAAATATTGTTTTTCTATAAATAAACTTTATGCCAATAGCAAAAAGAATAAGCTCAGACCCGGTCATTATAAATACGCCATTCCTGCCAGTGGCCAAGGATTTGTTGCAGCATTCTGCCTGGCCTGCAATCTACGGGTTAAAATGCCGGCCTTATTCTGATTCAGACTAAGGATATCCATCATGAATGGCATACATGACCTGACCCTGTTTATCATTTCCGGCCTGCTCTTAAATATAGCCCCGGGCCCCGATTCATTATTAATTGTTTCCCGCAGCGCAGCGCAAGGCTGGCGGGCGGGTTCCGCTGCGGCCCTCGGTATTGGCAGCGGCACCATGGTGCATATTTTTGCGGCAGCCTTTGGCTTATCTGCGCTGCTGGCCGCTTCTGCCACCGCCTTTACCCTGGTTAAATATATGGGCGCAGCGTATTTGCTTTATATCGGGGTTAAATCTTTATTGAGTGCCAGCAAAGCCGCAACGGCGGCGGCCCCGCTGCAACCCTCCGGTTACGGCTCCATTTTTGGCCAGGGTTTTCTGACCAATTTACTGAACCCTAAAGTTGCCCTGTTTTTTCTGGCCTTTGTGCCGCAATTTATTGCCGCCGACGCGCCGTCCAAGCCGCTGGCTTTTATTCTGCTTGGCTGCATCTTTAATGCCAACGGAATGATCTGGTGCCATTTTCTGGCCTTTTCATCCGCGCGTATCAGCCGTCACATCCGGATCAGCCCGCGGCTTAAACAACGCGCCGATCAGCTGATTG
>JBOFGM010000595.1:0-3354 GCA_051649105.1 Iodobacter sp.
CCCTTTGCGTTTATTGGGCAAATTTCGCATAGATGCAGAAATTAGCAGACTTAGGTATAAACGATGAGGCGCAGTATTTGAGAAGTCGAGTAGTAAAGTGTCTTTATCTTCTGATATCTTGAATGGATAGCTGTGTTTAAATTCATGACTGCGAATATCACAATAATTAATTAAACAGCGCCATCTTTCTTCTACATCAACTATTTTTTCTTTTGTTGTATTTTGTTTTGCAAGGCGAAATAAGTCACCACGAGAAAAGCACTTGTCCGGGTGAGTTAAAGTTATGATTTCTGCAAAGTCACTCCAAAAAAAAGCATCAGAATCTTTAGGAAGAATGTCTAAATTTTCCAACATAAACTATTCTCCATCCATTTTTTCTCGGATGTAATTCCGAATATCCTTAGTCTCCTCGAAAATACTTTGCGATATAGCAAGATGATCTTCAGTTAGTGGGCGTGCTTTAGGGAGCATATGCCATATCACTAATAGTTTTTCTCGTGCACTTTCCATTGCACGAATTAAAGCTTCTTGTGGCCCATCGGTATAAAGGTAGGCTTCACTAATATTTCCTGTCATTTCAAGTACTTTGACCGCATCATTGCTTTGCACAATACTGGCTAAGTCAGATAAATTTCGTGACTCTCCAAGAATTGTTCGCCCTTGCTGATCTTTTGCAAACATCCATGAAAACGCACGTTTTAAATTTTCTGTTTGTAAGTTAGGCATATCAATATCTACACCACTATCTAAGCCTAACCACTCAATAATTGGGTTATAGTTCAATGCAGTGGTTAAGTAAGAAAACTCAATATCATCATTGCGAATTGGTAAGTCAAAAAATTTATCGTTTTCTGCGGCAATATATAATGAGAGAGCTGTTAGTAATTTACCTACGTACGCTGGTTTGCTTCCAATGTCATTTGCTAAACCTTTTAGTTGATCTTTTTTAGACTGAGCGAGATAAAATTCGTCGCGAAGCTGAGCAAGGTATTTTGCTTTAGAAAGAGAATCCCATTCTTTTACGCCTGTAATATGGCGATATCCAAGATATCGGAGAATTTCCTTTCTGGTCGCGTACTCAATGCAGGGTAACTCTAATGGCTTATGGTCTGCTTCTGAGCGTATTTGATCGATACTGTTTTTTCGACGAGCTGGTGGTTCTAAATCTTTATTCAGTAATTTAGTTGCAGCAAGTCGACGGTTGCCTTCGATTACGACTAGGTTGCCTTTGTCATCTTTCGCAACAAGAAGAGGCTCTCCCTCAAAGTAGCCTTTTTGCCCAATTGACAGCATTAAATCCTGAGCGCCTTCATCATCCAGCATTTCCTCGATTACAGCAGGAATGGAGCTTGGGTCATTTAATCGAAAGAAGCGTGGATTTTCTGGATCAAAGTAAAGGTCGGAAGTTGGAACCTTCCTGATCTTTCCAAATTCATTTGAAGTGGCTGTTTTCATATGAGTAAAGTACCTATTGCCGTAGGCTGGTTTAACACAAGGGACCAGCTACTTATGATTAATCGGGCTACTGTATATTTACAAAATTAAAGTCGTTGTAAAGTGCCGTCAGCTCTGTCTACTAATTGCGTAGCAGGTGTTTGTTATTATGAGAGAACAACTGCCCGAATTGCTCATAAATTGTTATGGTATAAAACAGTTGCTGGGTAGTTTACACGTTGTGAACGCATCACAATCTCGGTATGAAGTAGTGACGCTTCTTTGTGTACCTGCATAATAATTATTATGCAGGTGCTTGGCATTCTTTTTTCTTGTCAAAGTTTGCAGGTAGGTAAGTAGTTCATTCAACTTTAGCTACAGTAACAGATGACTCTCAGGGTTGTGGGTAATTACTTACTATGTAACATGAGACAACCGTCTTTCCCCTCGGGTCATGTATCTGTTCTGTGCTCTGCGCCACATTTTATGAGAACAAAAAAGATATGGAGCACTAAAATTACTTATGTGTTGATTTTTTGGTGCATTGAAAAATGCTCCATACTTCTTTTTGTCTTTTTAACTTGATGATTATTAAGTTAAATTTTAATAGGTGATCCCATCGAGCATGGGCGCGATGGAGTAGCGACGGGAGGGCTTAATGTCTGTTACGGATTGGTTTTCTTGCATTTGATCTGCTTCTTGCCGTGATACTTTCAGATTTGTGCGTTTCAGCTTGCCGCTGTTTTATCCTGGCACCACTCGCATAGAGTATGAAGCCAGGTGGTAAAGCAGCAAAAGCTTGAAAACGCAGGAAGGCTTATTGTCCTATTGCACAGTGTTGTGGGTCAAACACTGTTCAGACCACAGGCTCATCACCAAGGGGCGGTGGCTGCGGCTTTATTACTTAGCCGTGTTTAATTGCGGCTTTGATCAGCTTCAGACTGTTGTGTGTGAACCGGGCTTGCGAACCTATCCGCGCCCAGCTCTTCCAGACCAAAGAATCGTTGTTTGCGCTTGAGTAAATCCATCGCCAGATAAAGGGTTTCAGTGCCGTACATCAATTCCAAAGAGTGATGGAACATTTCTGTTTTGTGCAAATTAATCAGGCTCGCTACACAGAGGTAGACACGGCGGCGCGATTCATCAATGTGTTCAAAGTGATGAATCCAGTCGCACCCCTCCAGCGTGGCCGTTTTATTGCCCACCGCTAAAGCCAGCAGCGTTTTTAGCTCACCAATACTCAGGGATTGGCAGGTGGAGCCAGAACCGATTATTTCACAGACAGGGCGGTCATCCGGCAGACCCATGGTTTGCAGGGTGAGCAGCAGATCGGCGCATCCGGCATCGTCCAGCTGATTCAGACTTAAAATGGCAGGACGAATTTTATTATCCACGCGGTTGAATTCCTGTTTCATATTGTTAATGTTGATCAATCCCGGACAGACCCGGCTCCAGAATACGGTCGCTATATATATACAGCCCAGTTTGCCTGTGGATACCATCGGGTTGCCACTGACTCCACCGTGGTGCGGGTGAAATGCCAGTCGCTAAAGATAAGGTGTACCTGCATGGTCCGGATTAAATATTCCAGTGAGGCGGCCAGTAGCACTATATGGGGCACCCGGGGGGCTAAAAGTTGAAATCGGTACGCAATGTACACGGTGTTGCCAGCCTGTGTGCTGTAATTTGTCCGTAGCGCACAGCAAAGGGATGGCTGGTTTGAGATTTTATGCGGTTTACAAATCAAGCACTTACCTGATTGTCAGTATTTTCTTACTGGTAAACCGTTGACGGCATGAGGGGCTGGCGGTATAGTTCGGCCTCTCTGCTGCAGCACACAACGAAACACAGCAAGCAAGTGTCTGTTTTAACAGCGCTTTTCGCGGTTTCGGTGATGCAGCGAACGATCTTTAAAAAAAT
>JBOFGM010000596.1:0-2808 GCA_051649105.1 Iodobacter sp.
CAATTGCATCATCATCAAAAAAGGTCATCAGCCGGACTAAATCATCCCGGTTATTGATAATCAGCGCATTAATCAACCGCTGCACTGCATCGATATCACCACCAACTAATTGCATTAATTTTTCAAGATTATAAGCGTCACCCTTAATCAGAACCTCAGCTTTAACGACATTAACCAGGGCAGAACCCTTCACCCCGTTTAATCTTTCTGCCAGTTCATCCAGGCTGACAGGCTTAAATAAGCAATCATCCATGCCGGCTTCTTTACAACGAATACGCTCTTCAACCTGGGCATTGGCGGTAAAACCTAAAATCACGCAAGGTGGCTGACCAGAATCCCGCTCCTCATCCCGGATAGCCCCTGCCATATCATAGCCATTCATCTCCGGCATATTGCAATCAGTAATCACCACATCAAAATGATGGTCACGCCAGAGCTCCAGCCCCATTACACCGTCATCGGCCGATTGCACCTGATGGCCTAAATAATTCAGCTGCTCACATAATAAAAGCCGATTAGCAAAATGATCATCCACTATCAGTACATTTAACGGATTGCCATGCATTTGGGCCGGTGGCGGCAGAGCCTGCGGCAGGCTGCCCGGCTCAAGCAACCCCAGGGTCAGGCGAATTTCAACCTCGGTGCCCACCCCGACTTCACTGTTTAAGATCAGCCCGCCGCCCATTAACTCACACAGAGTGCGACTGATCACAAGGCCCAGCCCGGTGCCGGAACGGGCGCTTTGCTTATTGTCTTCTGCCTGAGAAAAAGGCTGGAATAAACGGGACTGATCTTTCTGAGAAATACCCTGCCCGGTATCTTTAATCTGCAGTTTTATTTGCAATAAACCAGGTTCTTTCTCACGGCCCTCAATATAAACACTGACCGAGCCCGAAGAAGTAAACTTAATTGAATTACTGATTACATTAGAGAGTATTTGCTTAAAGCGTAAAGGATCCATATAAACATCATAATTAGACGCTAAATCTAATTCCAAATGCAACCTTAACCCCTTCTGTCTTGCCAGACCATCAAACACCCTGACCACAGATTCAACCTGCTCACGCAAATTGCAGCGCTCAGGGGATAAGCTCAGGCTTCCGGCTTCAATGCGCACAATATCCAGAATATCGCCAATCAGCTCTAATAAACTTTTTGCCGAACTATAGGCCACTTCAATACCGGTGCGGTCATAGATATCCTTATCGGCCTTCTTTAAGCTCAGCTCAAGCATGCCCACAATGGCATTCATGGGTGTGCGGATTTCATGGCTCATGGTGGCTAAAAAGGTTGTTTTTGCCCTGCTGGCACTATCGGCATTCTCTTTTTTCTTTTTAAGGTCATCAAACAGAACCTGATAAGCAGTAACGTCCATATAACTGCAGAGAACACCTTTTACCTCTCCATTCCCGCCACGGTAAGGCTGTATCCAGCAATAAATACTGAACGCCTCATCGTTTTTATACATTTTACGCACGCCGCGAAATGAAACCCCTTCAGCAAAGGCTTTCTCATAATCCTCAGCGAGGCCTTCAATAAAATACCCCTCCTTAAGAAATGGCGGATAAATTTTACCAATCGCCTCTTCCCGCGTTTCCCCTAACATTTCCAGCGTGCAGTCATTACAAATTAATAATGTTCCATCTCTTGCTGTGGCATAAACTGGAAATGAAACCCCATTCATCAGTTTCAGCATCAGATCCAGTTGCGAAGTCAGCGCCCTTTCCCTGTCTTTTAATCTGTCACTGGCGCGTTTCAATCTTAAATTCCAGACCACAACACCGCCCAGAAATATGATAATACCGGCAAGCGCTTTAAAAATAACCCCTTTATAATCCGCCCAATACTGATTAGCCACATAGGCATTAGGCTGCCAGCGGCTGATCAGGATCACATATTCATCCGGCGGAATGGATTGCAGAACTTTATCTAAAATAGAAAATAGTTCTGCATTCATTTTATTTACTGCAAATGAATTTTGAGAAATCAAACTCTCATTTTCAAAATCAAAAAATGAAGATATCACCAGGCTATTATCAAACAAACTGGGCAGATAATATTCAGAAACCGAGAGTTCGCCAATGGCCGCATCGACATTTCCGGATTCGACCAGCCGCAGCGCATCAATATAGGATTCTGTTTCTACCAGGTTAATATTTTTATATTTTGCACGCAAAATATCAACGGCAGCACATCCTTTAGTAATGGCCAGCCTTTTATTTACCAGCTGCGTCAAAGAAGTAACCGGCTTTGATTTTTCATTGGTTACAAAAACATGACGGTCTTTAAAAAAAGAACGGGTAAATAAAAAATGATCTGTTTTATTTTCTTCATAGGTCACACCCGCAATCGCATCCGTCAGGTCAGCCTTTAAATCCGGGAACATAGAAGACACGGAAGTAACCCGCCTGATCTCAAATTTCAGACCGGTGCGCAATTCAATAATACTCAGCAAATCTGCAATCAGCCCCCGGAAATTGCCTTTTTTATCAAAAAATGAAAACGGAGCCTGATAATCGGCCACATCAATACGTACTACCGGGTTCTTTTCTATCCAGCGCTGCTCGGCCGGGGTAAACAGTAAGGGCTCTCTGCCCGCGACAAATTTATTTTTAAGTCCGCCCCAGATATTATAAATATTAATTTTTTGAGCTTCACTGATACTCAGCAGTGCAGAATTAAGAATAGCCTTTAATTTATTATTTTTTGCACTGACAGCAAAACTATAACCTACCGAGTCAATATTACCGGCCCGGTACAACTTTAAATAATTAGCATAGTTGTTGGCAATTAAATAATTAGCCGTTG
>JBOFGM010000597.1:0-2943 GCA_051649105.1 Iodobacter sp.
GGCATTTAAAATACCTTTTTCCATTCCCATCTGACCGGCACTTAATTCTGCCCGCTGCGCTGCTACCTTATTAATCCGGTCGGTCAGGCTTTCCAGCCGCTCTTTACTGCTGATGCCATCAATGACTTTTAATTTGCCGGATATCTGCAATTTAATATCATCAATTTGCCCGGCAATCCGCTGGCTTTCCACCTCATAAAAATGATACAGGCTGCCATTGGCTAATTTCTGCGCGCGCTCTTCCTGATAAATCGCAATCCATTTATTGACCACCATCTGTGCGATCAGCGGATCATCCCAGGTAAAACTGACTTCCATCACCGAAGAGCCGGCCTCATGGCTGACCACAAATTGCTTTTCCAGTTTACTGGCCAGGCGATCGAGTGCCGTTTGATTTTCGGATAAGCCAATCAGCACCAAAAGCGAGCGCAGCGCTTCGGTGACGGCATTTAAACCTTGTTTAATCCATTATTTAAATTGCTTAAAACGACTGGTTGATTGCTCTGCCGGTAATTCATGCAAATAGTACTGAGCCACCTTTCTGATAATGGGCCGGCCGGTCAGCATTTTTTCTTCATCCACAATCGGATCACGCTGTGTGCGCGGAGCCACCACCGGTTGCCGGTCGCTGTATTCAATAGCGACCGTGCTCATGGCCCGGCTGGGGTTCACCAGCAGACGGGATTCTGAAACATAGCGGGACGGCAGGATAAATGCGCCCAGCACAATCAAAATGAGCGAGCCGATAAAGGCCAGCTTAAATTCTTTTTTAAAGATAAAAAACAGCCGGATCAAATCCCGGAATGAGCGGATTTCAATCATGGCAAAGTCACCGTTTTTGAACCCGATAAATTATTTAAATCATAAGTAAAACCAATACCAATCCCTTTGGAAAAGGGCAACAGCTGATTCAGATACAGATCCACGCCTTCAATGGCATTACCCAGCGCAGATTTAGGTACAAAGACAATATCGCCGCGCTGCAAAATCACAGCATGCTGCGGTGTTTGTAAAAACTGGCTGAAATCGGTGAAATAAACCTGATATAAGCCATCCCGCCCCATTCTGAGCAGGGCAATATGCTGGCTGTCGGCAACGGGCAGGACGCCACCGGCCGCAATAATGGCCTGCTCAATACTCACCGCAGAATTTAATTCATAAACCGAAGGATTACGCACTGCGCCGCCGACAAAAACCCGGTTGCCGGGTGCAATAGCAATATTGACCGTGACTTTGGGATAGCGATAAACCGCCGCCAGCTTCTGGCTGATTTCGGCGGCTACTTCTTCCGGCGTGCGCTGCACGGCCTGCACTAATCCGACAAAGGGAAAAGAGAATGAGCCATCCGGGCGGACAAAAAACAACACCATTTCATCTTTTTCGGCCGGCGTCTGGGCATCGCGGACAATCCGCAGCGTATCGCCGTTCATAATCCGGGTCACCGGTGGTGGCAATTTGCTGATGTCATGTAATTCAATGCGCCGTTTATCCAGCTCACTTTGTTCAGGCAATTGCAGACTGCTGGGCGTGGAGCAGGCACTTAAACCCAATAAAAGAGCAAAAAGCGCAATGCATTTTTTCATAAAGCTTTATTTCCAATAAGCAGCAAACATACCAAGATGGCGTTTTAAATAGCGGGGTAAATACATTTCTAAATGGCCCAGGCGAAAACCGGCCAATTTCAAAACCACACGCAGCATCACCTCGGGTTTGCGCCAGTTTTGTCCGGCGGCCGATAAGGCTGCGAATTCTGAAATAACAAAGCGCCGCCCTTCTCCTGCCGCCTTGCCAAAATGCTCGCCAATCCACGATTCGCGCCCATAGAAGACCCCTATATCAAAGTAGCGGCGAAATTCCTGCAATAGGGTGTAATGATGAGAGTGATGCACCTCGGCGCTGGCTTCATAGCGCACCAGCCAGGATTTAAGCAGCATTTTTCCCGCCACATAGGCGTCTTCCGTACCAATAATATCCAGAGGAAATCCCCCCACCTGATCCAGAGCCACAGAGCGATAAGCCGCAAAGGAATCAGAACTGAAACAAGTTTTAATGCCTAATTCCGGAGCATCAGCAAGGCGTTTAGTGCGGCTTTCACCCGGATAATTAAAACTTCTGGAATGAGCCTCTAAGACTCCCGACCCAGGGCGTGGTAATTGCCGGCCATAGGCAGCAGCAATGGCAGGATGGGATAAAATAGCATCACGAATATTGAGCAAAGTGTTGCAATTGGCCGGAATGGCATCCTGCGTCATATAAATCACAATATCGGCCTTCACCTGCTGCCGGGCCCATTCACGCGTACCACCATGATTAAACTGGCTGGCATCAATCGTGATCACCCTTGCCCCGGCGGCTTGAAAACGGGCCACCGTATCGTCCTCAGACTGGCTGTCGATCACCAGCCATTCATCCACTTTTAATGACTGGGCCGCAAGTGCGGGTAACAGCCGGTCCAGATAAGGGCCGGCATTGCGCACAGGCAAAATCAGTGCAGTGCGAATCATGGCAGTTTATTCCTTATCCGGAAAAAATAAATTAATTAATACGGTATTTAATTTATTTAATTTAAAAATTACGCTTATTCAGAATAAGCAAATCCATGCGGCCTGAATAAACAGGCAACAGGGAACTTAGCAAGGCCATCAAAGTGACCGGAGGAAATGACACTGAAATATAAGAAAAATCTGTTATTTAATTCAGATATTTATTTAATGCCATCCAGACAACCCGAATATAACAAAACAACAGCAAAAAATATAAACAGGTATTCACCCTATATAAGTCATAAAAACTAAAAATAAATTATTTTAATTAAAATAAGAACATTATTTATATTAACAGCCATACCAAAACAAATTATTCAACTGGAATAAATTACAACAAACAAAATAAAAAAAGAAAATAATTGAAAGAATTTCGATAGTCACATGAAATATTTTGAGG
>JBOFGM010000598.1:0-3030 GCA_051649105.1 Iodobacter sp.
GACCACGGTGGTCGATGCCGGCAGCACCGGAGCGGATGATATTGATGATTTTGACCGTCTGAGGCAAAGCAGTAAAACCAATGTACTGGCGCTGCTCAATATCTCCCGCATTGGTCTGGCGGTACAAAATGAGCTGGCCGATCTGCAGAATATCGATGCGGATCTGGCCTCTCAGGCCATCTGCCGGCACCGTGGCTTTGTGATCGGGTTAAAGGCCCGCTTAAGCAGCAGCGTGGTGGGCAGCAACGGCCTGCGGCCCCTTTCTATTGCCAAAGCAATCCAAGAACAGCACCGCCCGCTGCCGCTGATGGTGCATGTGGGCAATACCCCGCCGGATTTAGGCGAAATCGCAGATTTACTGGATGCGGGCGATATCCTGACCCATTGCTACAACGGCAAACCCAACCGCATTCTGGATCAGGACGGGCAAATCAGATCTCAGATTTTGCAGGCCATTGAGCGTGGTGTGCTGCTGGATGTGGGCCATGGCAGCTCCAGCTTCAGCTTTCAGGTGGCGCGCGCCGCTCTGGCACAAGGCATTTTGCCTTATACCATCAGCTCCGATATTTATTGCCGCAACCGCATCAAAGGGCCGGTATTTGCCTTAGCCCATGTGATGTCCAAGTTTTTTACGCTGGGCTTATCGCTGGAGCAAGTGATTGATTGCGTCACCCTCCATGCGGCCACCGCCTTGCAACTGCCGGCCAAAGGCCGCTTACAGGCCGGGATGGATGGCGACCTGACCCTGTTTGATATCCGCAATACGCCTTGTTTATTTACGGACTGCGAAGGCGGAAGTGAAACCGGCGAAAAACAGCTGATCCCGCTGGCGGCCGTTGTGGCAGGCGAATTATTTCTACTTGAAGAAGGAAAAAAAACCGATGTCTTCAATCTGTGAAAAATACGGGCTGAAACCCGTGATTAATGCTTCCGGCCGGATGACTATTTTAGGCGTCTCCACCCCGTCGGCCGATGTAGTTGAAGCGGTTCAGGCCGGTCTTGGCCAATACTTTGAAATGAAAGATCTGGTTAATAAAACGGGTGACTATATTGCCCGCCTGCTGCAAACCGAAGCGGCCACCATTGTGTCTTGCGCCTCTGCCGGTATTGCCCAGTCGGTCGCCGCGGTGATTATCAAAGACGATCCTCATTTATTAGTGAATTTACATCCCATTGAGTGCCGCCACCCCAGGGAAATTGTGCTGCCCAAAGGGCATAACGTTAATTATGGTGCGCCTGTCGGCACCATGGTGGCTTTAGGCGGCGGCAAACTGGTTGAAGCCGGCTGGGCCAATGAATGCACAGCAGAACAACTGGCGGCGGCCATTACCCCTCAAACGGCCGCGATTTTATATATTAAATCGCACCATACCGTGCAAAAAAGCATGCTGAGCGTGGCTGAAGCCGTGGCCGTCGCTAAAGCCCATCAACTGGCGCTGATTGTTGATGCCGCTGCAGAAGAAGATCTGTCGCTTTACACCCGGCTGGGCGCTGATTTGGTAATTTACAGCGGTGCCAAGGCCATTGAAGGCCCGTCCAGCGGGCTGGTAACGGGTAAAAAACAATATATTGAATGGGTGAAACTGCAGGCCAACGGGATTGGCCGCGCCATGAAAGTGGGTAAAGAAGGGATTCTGGGTTTAACCCGCGCCATTGAAAACTACCTGCAACAAAGCAAAGAAAGCGGTGCAGAGATGGTGAAAAAAATGACCCCATTTATTCATGAACTGGGCAGCCTGCCCGGCATTTCTGCCCGTGTGGTCTGGGATGGAGCCGGACGCGATATTGCCCGTACCGAAATCAGCTTTGATGAAGCCCTGCTCAAACGCAGCACGCCCGACCTGGTTGCCGCCTTAAAACAAGGCAAAACCGCGATCTATTTCCGTGAATACAAAGCCAATGAAGGCAAAGTTGAAGCCGATGTCCGCAGTGTTTCAGCAGAACAACTGCAAACTATTGTGCAAGCCATCCGCGAACTGTTAAGTGAGAAATCCGTATGCAATTGAGCCCGAAATTTTATAAAGATCGCATCTGCCTGAACGTATTGGCAAATTCCAAGTCTAATGCAGCCGATATCTATGCCGCTGCCGAGGGTTATGTGCTGGTTGGAGTACTGTCTAAAAACTATCCCGATACCGCCACGGCCGTGGCCGATATGAAGGAGTATGCCGCACTGATCAATAATGCGGTTTCAGTCGGCCTGGGAGCAGGCGACCCGAAACAATCGCTGATGGTCAGTGAAATTGCCAGGGAGCTGCAGCCGCAGCATATTAATCAGGTGTTTACCGGCGTCGGTTTAAGCCGTGGCAGTGTGGGCCAGAATCAGTCCGTGATTAACGGCCTCGTCTCACCGACCGGCACGGTGGGAATGGTGAAAATATCCACCGGCCCACTAAGCTCAAAAGCCCCTGACGGAATTGTGCCGGTTGAAACCGCCATTAAGCTGCTGAAAGATATGGGCGGTAATTCAATTAAATTTTTCCCGATGCAAGGGCTGGCAACCCGGGATGAATATACCGCCGTGGCACAAGCTTGCGCCCGCCATGATTTTTGGCTGGAGCCCACCGGTGGGATTGATCCGGACAACTTTGATGAGATTGTGCAAATCGCGCTGGATGCCGGCGTGAGCAAAATCATTCCCCATGTTTACAGCTCCATTATTGATCCGGTCACGGGTGACACCCGGCCCGAAGATGTCGCCATGCTGCTGAATAAAATCAAAAAGCTGCTGTAATACCCACCCACTACCCCGCGCCCTGATGACACAGGGCGCCCCCAGAGAAGAACTTCCATGGTCCATTTCCCTTATCCGCGTTTGGCTCTGTTATTTGATGCTCTGCAAGGCGAGCCGCTGCCGCAGGATGAGCTGGCACGGATGCTGGAAGTCTCCTCCCGCCCCGTGCGGACAGATATCGGGCTGTTAAACGATATCCTGTCCGGCCATGGTGCCCGTTTTGTATTGCGCCGGGGAGAAGGCTATCAGCTGCAGCTGGACGACCCTGAGCGCTATCATCAAATGCTGGCCTCTCA
>JBOFGM010000599.1:0-3379 GCA_051649105.1 Iodobacter sp.
CCCGAGATGCGCGAATTCACCATCCGGTCGGCTTCCATCGAGATCGCCCAGGCCAGCGTGTCCGGGTTCGCCGCAAAAGTTTCGTAATAGTTGGTGCGATCGAGCCAGGTGGTGCCGTTAAATTGCACGCCGCGCTGGCTCATTTCTTCCCATAGCCGCGGATGCGTTTTACTGCCTTTAAACATCAGATGTTCCAGCAGGTGGGCCATCCCTGTTTCACCATAATTTTCATGCTTAGAGCCCACCCGGTAAGTGATATTCACCGTGGTCACGGGTTTACTGGCATCCGGCACCAGCAAAACTTTTAAACCATTATTGAGCTGGTATTCATAAATCCCTTCCACAGAGCGGATCAGCTTCATCTCAGCCGCTGCATGCTGGCTGGTGGCCAGCGGCTTACTTGCCGCCGGACTGATTGCAGGAAGAAAGGCAAGCGCAAGCGCTAAGCTTAAAGTCGTCAGGCGAAGAGGCTTCATATTTTCCGTCAAATAGAGTTAAAAATGCTGATCCGCGGATCAAAACAGGCAATAACTTACCTGATTATGTCCACTTTTTATCAAACTTTGAAAGCTATTCTCATAATCAATTGAACTATCTATTCTTTCAGGCAGCCAAGGCTAAACAGCAGTATATAAAAGGAAGGCTGACATAAATTGGCAATAGTGGGGAAGTAAGATAAAGCAAGTTTATGTACCATGCTAACTATTAGCAAGGAACTGATAATGGATCCGATCAAAACCAATTTAAGTATCTCACTGGCCAGCGAGCTGACCCAGCTGTCACGCCTTTATCGCAGCGCCGTGGATCAAAGTGCACACCGCTGTGATTTAACCCTGGCCAGCTCCTGGCCGATTGTACTGATCGGCCGGGCCGAAGCGGGTATCCGCCATGGTGTGCTGGCCGAGCAGGTGGGCGTGGAAGCGCCCTCTTTAATCCGGGTGATTGACCGGCTGGTGGCCGACAATCTGGTTTCCAGAAATGAAGATCCGCTGGATCGGCGCGCCAAAATCTTATGCCTGACCGAAACAGGCCGCCAGCACGCCGACCAGGTTGAAGCCCTGCTGGCTCAGCTGCGCATCCATGCTTTTGACGGCCTTCCCATCGAAGATATCGAAGTCTGTTTACTGGTCTTTGCGCATTTACGCCTGTCGCTGGAGCAATTTATCAAGGATGGCCCCCAATGAAGCTGCCCGATACGGGCGAAGTGCTATTTTCGCTGAAGACTTTCTCTGCCGCCATGCTGGCGCTGTATATCTCTTTCAGTATGGATTTACAGCGCCCTTTCTGGGCCATGCTGACGGTTTATATCGTATCCCAGCCTTTTTCCGGTGCGGTTCGCTCTAAAGCCATCTACCGCGTGACTGGTACACTGATTGGCTCGGCCGTGACGCTGTTTCTGGTGCCGCGGCTGGTAAACGCGCCCGAGCTGTTACTGCTGGCGCTGGCGCTGTGGATTGCCTTTTGTATTTATATCTCTTTGCTGGACCGCACTCCCCGCAGCTATACCTTTTTGCTGGCGGGCTATACCTGCGCGCTGATCGGCTTTCCCAGCGTCAGTATGCCGTCTGCTATTTTTGATGTGGCACTGGCCCGGGTCGAAGAAATTACCCTGGGGATTGTGTGTGCCACCCTGATCCACAGCCTGTTTTTTCCGGTGCCGGTTGGCCCCGGCATTCTGGCGCGTATCGATGGCACCCGCAAAAGAACCAGCGCCTGGACGCTTGATGTTTTAAACCGCGTACAGGGCACAGAGAGCAAAAAAATGGCCGCCACCTTATCCGAGCTGCGGATTATGGCCACCCATCTGCCCTTTGATACCTCACGTTTAAGCTGGGCATCCCGGCTGGTCAACGGCCTTTGTGATCAGCTGGCGCTGATGCTGCCGCTGCTCTATGCCATTGAAGACCGGCTGCAAACGCTGGATCCCTTATCTGAAGAATGGCAGGCCCTGCTGCAGCGTATCGCCGGCTGGGTCGATCAGGGTGCCGATCCGGCCGCGGCAGAGGATTTATATGCCGCCATTACCGCACTGACGCCGCCCGTCACCCCGTCCGCCGACTGGCAGGCCATGCTGCAGATTAATCTGGCCGCCCGGCTGACCGCCCTGATTAAGGCATGGAGTCATACCACCGATATCCGCCGCGCCATGGATCAAAGCTCATCCCAGCTGAGCGACCAGGTTGAAGCCATTTTGGCCCGGACCGGAATCCGCACCCTGCACCGCGACCGGGGCATTGCCTTTCGCTCGGCGCTGACGGCTTTTCTGGCCATTATGATCAGCGGCGCTTTCTGGATTGCCAGCGCCTGGCCATCGGGCATGATGGCCCCGGTGATGGCCGCCATTGCCTGCTCCTTATTTGCCGCACTGGATGATCCGGCGCCGGCCATTAAAGCCACCTTTGTGCTGACCGTGGCCACCATTCCTTTATCCGCCTTTTATTTACTGGTCGTGATACCGGCGGTGCATAGTTTTGGCATGCTGGCGATGCTGATGTTTCCGGTGTTTTTAGTGCTGGGTATTTTAATGGTGCGCCCGGCCAGTGCATTTCCCGCGCTGATGACCACACTGGTGCTGGCCAGCACGCTGGCCTTGCAAGACACCGCCATGGCCGATATGACCTCGTTCTTAAACAGTAAAGTGGGTGAGCTCTCTGGCATTGCCGCAGCGCTGATTGTCACCAGCTTAATCCGCTCTTTAAGTGCCGAATGGGTGATTGACCGCCTGCTGCATGCCGGCTGGCATGATATTGCCGGGCTGGGGCGCTCTGCGGCCGCCTCGTTAAATCATGCCTTCAGTACCCGCATGATCGACCGGCTGGGCCTGCTGGCACCGCGGATTGCCACGCTGGAAAACCCGCGCCCCGCCACCGATGTGCTGGTGGACTTACGCATTGGCCATGAAATGACCATTCTGATTCAGCACCAAAATCAGCTGCCAGAGCCGGTGCAAGACTTGCTGGCCCGCTTATCCCGCTTTTTTCAACAGCGCCGGCCCGAATCCACCCCGCCGGATCACTTACTGGCCGCTCTGGATCACACCCTGTTACAAGCCATTGGCTGCTCTGCCGCAGAACCCGTGTTAATTGCCGCCCTGGTCGGGATCCGGCGAGATTTATTTCCACACGCCTCATCCCCCGCTCCGGAGCCAAAACCATGATGGAAGTCGAGTTTTTTGGCCTGTTTATGCCGCAATTGCTGCTGCTGGCCATCATTAATTTTTTACCTTACTGGCTGAGCCGCCGGGTTTTACAACGCACAGGAGCCTATCACTGGATATGGCATCCGGCGCTGTTTGATACCGCGCTTTACGTGATTTTATTAGGCCTTTTACATACCCTGGCGACGAGTGTCTTTAAATGAAAACTAAAAAAACCATACA
>JBOFGM010000600.1:0-5241 GCA_051649105.1 Iodobacter sp.
GACTTGGCACTGATGTTACAAAGGCTGATTAAAAACGGGGATCCGGTACCCGCCAGGTTAGTGGCCTATGCGAATGCACAATGGGAAAGAGCGGCCGTTAAAGCCTGGTTGCAACTGCACCAGCGCTAAACCATCCAGGTGATAATCCCGGGGGATCAGTGCACGCCCCCCGGCTCCCCAAGTAAACAGGTAAACCAGCCAACTTCGCAGAAATCCGGCATGACATATGCGTTAAATGAAGACCCAATAAAATGGCCCCGGCATGGATTCACCGGGGCCATTTTAATTGGATCAGTACAGCCCCCTACAAGCTGAATTTACTGGTCAAACCCTGTAAAACCTGTGCTGCCGCTGCCACCGAGCGGGCCTTGTCATGGGCATGATCGGCACTTTGCACATTGGATTGGCTGACTTCTGAAATCTTCTCAATAGTGCCGGCAATGGTCTGACTTTTTTGCTGTTGCTGCTGAATATCATGGCTTAAATCAATCAGCGCGGCCAAGGCCTGCCGGGAGCAATCATTTAACTCACCCAAAGGCTTTTGCAATGCGCCAATATGCTCCACCCCGGCTGCCACCTGCCCGCTGGCGCTTTGCATTTGCAATGCCGCCTCATTACTCTGCACCTGAATCGCTTCGATTTTTTGTTTGATTTCATTGGTCGCCACGGCGGTTTTCTCGGCCAGTTTTCTGACCTCATCGGCCACCACGGCAAAGCCCCTTCCCTGCTCTCCTGCACGCGCCGCTTCAATAGCGGCATTGAGCGCCAGCAAATTGGTCTGTTCGGCAATTTCCCGGATCACATTAGCGATATGACTGATCGACTGCGAGCTTTGCTGTAAATCCTGCATCGACACCGCGGTGACATCGACGGTTAAAGCAATTTTCTGAATTTCTTCTGCCGCATTAATGACCATATTGCGGCCCGTTTCAGCAATCTGCGCCGTTTGCCGGGCAACCCCCTGTGCAGACTGCGCATTATCTGCCGCACGGTGAATACTGTCGGCCATTTCTTCAAAGCTGACCACCGCCCCGGCGATCGACTGACTTTGCTCCTGGGCAGAATGGCTGATGGCACCGGATGAGGCATCCAGCACCCCGGCATCGGAGAACAGCAGCTCTGCATTACTGTTTATCTTGCCCACAATATCCCGCAAATTTTGCTGCATTTGGGCTAAAGAACCCAGCAAAGCCCCGATTTCACCGGTTTCAGTCTGATCCACCGGATTATTCAGTACGCCATGAGCCACTTTATCGGCAAGGAGCGTTGCTTTATTGATCTGCAGGGTAATCTTTCTGGCCAGCCAAAAACTGATTACGCCGGTCAGAATAACCGCCAGAAAAATACTGCCAATCACACCGAATAAAGTTCGCTTAAATTCAATATCTGCTTTTTTCTGCGCCAGCGAGGCCAGCAGGTGTTCCTCTTCCAATAAATGATCAATGGCCACCATGGCTTTATCAAAATGACCATCGGCCGTCTGCATCATGGTCACGCCCATATTGATATCTTCAGAGGCAATATCCAGCACTTCGGCCACCGTTTTACGGTAAGCCCGACTGGCTGCCAGTACCTCAGCAGCATGCTTTTGCTCTGTTTCACTCAGGGCCGTACCGGCAGACCATTGGGTAAAAATCTTCAGTGCTTTATCCAGTGCGGGAAGTAAGCCGGCGGATTCCTTAGCAAAATAGCTGGCCCCCAGCGAGTTGGTCCAGGTCAGCACCCGGTAAGTGTGCCCCTGCGCTTCCAGAATATTGGATTGCATTTCGGCGGCCACAGACACGCCTGCCAGCCGCTGACTGACCATTTCATCCAGTGTTTTTCGCTCAGCGGCCATGGAGTGGATCACCAGCGCACCGAGTAAAACCATCAGCAATAAAGCGGCCAATGGCGCGATCATCAGCCGGTATAAAAGCCGCATATCTGCCTCTTTTGCAACAAAACCCGTGCAGACTCAACTCACACGGGTTTTGACAGGGGGGGTACCACAGGGGGTCGGGCACCGGCCAGCCGGTTTACTCTGGCCGGCTGGCAAAGAGTTGGTTCAGCGCTTATAAACACCTGCGCAAATCACCATATCTTCTGACTTTTCACAGTACATTTGCTTAGGTAAAACTTTCTTTGTGACCGGATCAGTAAACTTATAGTCCTGCCAGAACTTGCCTTTGCTTTTAGCCAGATCAACCCGCTCTTTGACAAAGGGTTTGCCATCCGGATCTTTTAAATCAATTAAATCCTTACCCACTTGTTTGGCATTTTGTCCGTGAGCCAGCACTTTACCGGTCAGATCGTAGACCACCGGATATAAATCAAGGTCAATCCACTTTGCATCTTTGGCGGTAATTTCATCGAAGGTTTTTTGTTTGGCGGCTTTCACCGCCGCAACCACTTTGGCCACCATCGCCTCTGCATCTTTTGGCTTGGCGTAATCATCTGCGGCAATACTGGCACTAAAGGCCAGCGAAAGACTCAATAACATCAGATTCATTAAACGCATAACGATCCCCGGCACCGGTTTGAATTCCTTCACTATCGTATATTTCCACAAAATAACAATGGCTTTTTTCAAAATCAATTAACGCTTTCAATTATTAAAATAATAAATTTAAATAAATGTAAGAATTAACCATTTGAGCTGACTTTGCCATAAAAAAACGGGCACCCCAGGATGCCCGTTATTTCAGCTCACAAACACTTACTGCGTGCCGGCAATTTCTTCCTCACTGGCATTTTCAGCTTTAACACCTGCTTTGGTCTGCACCGGATGCATCACTTCCTGGCTGACCCCCTTGCCGTCCGGGCCGACATGCTGATTGACCGCCGGCAGATGGTGAGCAATCCCCTTATGGCAATCAATACAGGTCATGCCCTCGCTTAACCCCTTCTGGTGGGCATTGGCCGAGCGGGTGTTTTGCTCCATATAATCAAAATACTCATAGTTATGGCAGTTACGGCAGGCCTGGGAATCATTGGCCTTCATCCGGTCCCATTCATGCTGGGCCAGCTCCAGCCGCTTATCTATAAACTTTTCACGGGTATTAATCGAGCCGGTCAGCTTGCCCCAGACTTCTTTGGAAGCCTGGATTTTCCGGATCATTTTCGGGCCCCATTCATGCGGCACATGGCAATCCGGGCAAGTGGCGCGCACGCCAGAGCGGTTGGTGTAATGCACGGTTTCCTGGTATTCCGGATAAATATTGCTGGCCATTTCATGACAAGACAGGCAGAACTTCTCGGTATTGGTCATTTCCAGCGCCGTATTAAAGCCGCCCCAGAAAATAATCCCGACAATAAAGGCCACCACAATGCCGACATAGCCAATACGAACCGCTCGCAGCTTCGTCATCCAGGCACAAAGCCGCGCTTTCAGAGAGGGCTTGGTTTCGCTCATTTTAAAATCCTTTTTTAAGCTTATTTAACCAGGCCGGCAGCAGGCTTGAAGGTATTGCCAACCAAAGGTTTGGCATCGGTTTGCGGTACATGGCATTGCTGACAGAAATAACGACGCGGTGAAATATTGGTCAGCTCGGTGCCACCCCGGGTTTTAAAGTGCGTAATCGATACCTTGGTCGCCCCGGTATCGGCAGTCCGGTCCCAGCTATGGCAATCCAGGCATTTATTAAACTCTTTGGTAATTAAATAACCCTTGGTGGTATGCGGAATAATCGGCGGTTGCTGCACAAACTGCCGTGGCAATGGTTTGCGGTCTTTTTCCCAGCGATAATTTTCTGACGGGGCATCCCCCTTAACCGCCTCGGTTCCCCGTAACGATTTAAGCGGTTCGGCCTGAACCATGCCGGTAAAACTCAGCAGCAAAGCGAGCAGACTGAATAAGCTGATTAATTTTTTCATTGTTCTCTCCTTAAAACAGATCAGCAGCGCCGGAACGGCACGCCACTGATCCGCTAATTGATCAGGCCTTGACCACTTTAACCGCACATTTTTTGTAGTCGGTTTGTTTAGAAATCGGACAAGTCGCGTCCAGCGTCAGCTTATTCACCAACCGCCCTTCATCAAAGAAAGGAATAAAGATCAGGCCCACAGGGGGTTTATTTCGACCACGGGTTTCCAGCCGGGCAGAGATTTCCCCGCGGCGGGAGGATACTTTCACCAGCATGCCGCGCTGTAAGCCACGTTTTTTTGCATCGTTGGGATTCATAAATACCATGGCTTCCGGCACGGCCTTATGCAGCTCGGGCACGCGGCGGGTCATGGTGCCGGTATGCCAGTGCTCCAGCACACGGCCGGTACACAGCCACATATCAAAATTGGCATCCGGCATTTCCGGCGGAGCCTGATAAGGCAGGGCAATAATATTGGCGCGACCATCTTTATTGCCATAAAAGCGTACGCCCTCGCCTTTTTTCACATACGAGTCGTAGCCTTCGCGATAACGCCATTTGGTTTCTTTGCCATTGACGACCGGCCAGCGCAATCCGCGTACCGAGTGATACAGATCAAAGGGCCCTAAATCATGGCCATGGCCGCGGCCGAATTGGGCATATTCTTCAAACAAGCCTTTCTGGATATAAAAACCCGCCAGTTTGGCTTCAAAGTTTTCAAATCCTTTATATAAATCGGCGTTTTTGAATTTATTTACATTGCCATTCACATACAGCACGTCGTAAAGCGTTTTGCCTTTAACCGATGTTTGTTTGGCAATTAAATCAGCCGGCCAGACATCTTCAATTTTAAATCGCTTGGCAAATTGCATGATTTGCCATAAATCGGATTTGGCTTCCCCTGGCGCATTCACCTGCTGACGCCATACCTGGGTGCGGCGCTCGGCATTACCAAAGGCCCCTTCTTTTTCCACCCACATAGCCGTTGGCAACACCAGATCGGCGGCCAGGGTGGACGCGGTCGGATAAGGATCCGAGACAACAATAAAGGTGTCAGGACGGCGCCAGCCAGGATACAGCTCTTCATTAATATTCGGGCCGGCCTGCATATTGTTATTACACATCTGCCAATACACTTTGACCTTGCCGTCTTTAATAGCGCGCGCCATAGCGACGGCATGCAGACCAATCTTACCAGGGATAGTGCCGTCCGGCAGACGCCAGATTTCTTCCGCATGCTTGCGGTGTTCAGGATTGGTCACCACCATATCGGCCGGCAGGCGGTGGGCAAAGGTGCCCACTTCGCGCGCCGTGCCACAGGCCGAAGGCTGGCCGGTGAGCGAAAACGGGCTGTTGCCCGGCTCGGCAATTTTGCCGGTTAATAAATGGATGTTGTAAA
>JBOFGM010000601.1:0-2642 GCA_051649105.1 Iodobacter sp.
GGTCTTTCTCTTCTTTACTGCCTGCTTTTTCTCGACTAGAACTAGGAGCAATCATTGTTCTGGCCGGATCGTTTATGCGTGCTGTTTCTTGGTGTCTGCTGGGTTGTACCTGCCTGTCTTTTGCAGCGGAGCCACAAAAGGCCACCCTCTGGATTGATCTGGCGACTTATTCCGGAGCCATCGTTCCGGTGATGGGGGCCAGCGGTGGCTTTCTGGGTGGCATTCTTGGCGGCAATAAAAACACCAATGTTTTTGGTAATACCCAGACCGGGCTTGCCGGGCGCTGGATGGATGTGACGCTGGCCGGCCGTAAGACACCTGGCCTGAAAGAAGCCGTTCTGAAAGTGCCGGCAGGCAGCCTGCTGGCGCCCCAGCTTAATCTGTTCAGCTCGCAGGAAGGGCAGTCGGCTCCGGTTACAGAATCGGATGATGAAGCCGCCCCGGTTCCTGTTTTTAAAAAGCCTAAAGGCAAAATTTTATTGTACTGGGGCTGTGGCACTGAGGTGCGTAAAGGTCAGCCAAGGGTGCTGGATATGGCCATTGCCAATGCGGCAGAATTCTCCCGGGTTTTTCAAAGTCGCCGCGCCACCACCCGTGGCAGCCACAGCACACCCGGCCACCCGGTCTGGCCCAATAAAAATGACAGCCGGATGATTGCCGACAATGCTTCGTTGCAGGGTGAGCATGAGCTGAGCGGCGAAGGGATTCCGGAAGGGCTTAAATTTACCCTGGATGCCCGGCATGATCTGATGCCGGCCATTAGCTTAAAGCAGCGTGAGGAAGCTCAGTTTATGGTGTTTAACTGGGCGGCCATGCCACAGGCAAAGGCCTGGTTTATGGCCAGTATGAGTATGAAAAACCAGGATGAAATGGTGCTCTGGAGTTCAAGCGAGTTGCCCGATACCGGCTTTGGCCTGCTGGATTATCAGCCCAATACGGCGACAGAGGGCTGGCTGAAAGAAAAAGTATTGCTGCCCGCGGCCAGTAATGAATGCAAAGTTCCTAAAGAAGCGCTGGGGCAGGCGGCGATGCTGCGTTTAATGGCCTATGGGGATGAGCTGAATCTGGTTTTTCCGCCCAAACCTAAAGATCCCAAAGTGGCCTGGAATCCGCAATGGTCAGTGAAAGTGCGGCTTAAATCGATGGTGACCACCATGCCGGGAGCAGGCCCTGTAGATAAACCCGCCAGTGAGCGGCAGCTGCGGGCGCCTGATGCGGTGGATTTACTGAAAGGAATCTTTGGCATGTGACCAGGCTGGCCATTGGGCCAGGGGATGGCGTTTATGGGTTTAAACCATGCAATAAATGGCTTATATTCAGACAAGCTGCTTGTTTAATGCATCACGGTACGGCTACGGGGCATGGCAGAATATTGTAAATAATAAATAATAAATAATTCAGTGGATCGATAAATTTATTTTCAGATTAAATATATTGATAACGGCGCTGTGAAATACGATGCCCAATGCCATAAAAATCAGCATATTATTTATTATTTGCATATTGTCCACGGGCATTGCGCAGGCTGCCCCTGTGCCACTGATTCTGACTTCGCAAAGCAGCGGTCATTATGTCAATGAGCATGTTGAATATTTTGTGGATCCGTCAGAAAAAATGACGCTGGATGAGGTTCGCAGCCAGACTTTTATTGCGGCAAACGGGCGGACTGTGCTGGCGCATATTGATCATCCGGTCTGGTTCCGGCTTACACTGCAGCGTACGCCAGATGCTCCGGCCAGCTGGTGGCTGGATTATCTGGCCTTTATTCCGGCAGAGCTGATTTTTTATTCCCCGGATCAGAATGGTCATTATTCAGCAGCCATATCCGGCACCACCCATCCTTTTTCAGCTAAAAAATATCCTTATCGTCAATACCTGTATGCCATCAGTTTTAATCAGAATCAGCCGCTGATTCTTTACTGGCGAGCGACTTCTTATAGTGCTTTTATTTTTCCGTTAAAAATATGGCAAATGGAGGGCTGGATTGACAGCGTATTAAAAAGCTATCTGGTTTATGGCGTGCTGACCGGAATGATGCTGGGTCTTGCCTTTTATAATCTGATTTTATTTTTTAAACTGAAGGACAGACTTTTCCTGCTGTATTTTTTTACTGTTCTCAGTTACGTATTTTATTCCATTAATCTGAGCGGGCTGGACTGGCATATTTTATGGCCGGATCAGTTTCATCGTTTTGGCGGAATATCCTCGGTGGTTATCTTTTTTGCCGCAATCAGTTCTATTCTTTTTGCCCGTGCTCTCTTGGTGGTGCCGGGGCAGAGGCGATGGTTTAACTGGTTTTTAAACGGGGTGGTGCTGGTTTATTTTTTTATTTTAATCCTGGTTGTTTCCGGCGAGCTGCACTGGGCTGATTTATTAAATCAATGGTGCGGTGCCATCTGGTTGCCGGTGGTATTAGGGATGTCTGCTTATTTAAGTTACCGCGGCTCGGTATGGGCCAAATACTATTTGCTGGGGGAAAGCCCCACCATTATTGGCAGTATTTTATTGGTGCTGATGACGCAGGGAATTATTGAAGCCAATGCGTTTAATACCAGCTTTTATTTCTATGCCGGTGCCTGGAGTGCGGTCTTGTTTTCGCAGGCATTGGCTGAAAAGGTGCATGGCCTGAAACGCACCACCGA
>JBOFGM010000602.1:0-1058 GCA_051649105.1 Iodobacter sp.
GCAGAGAGGGCTTTGTCCATAATGTATCCAACTTATAAATATCAGGATGCAATTCTATCATTGTGATCTTTATCATGTGAGCCGTGGTTTTCCCGCCCACAACATGGCAATCAGGCCGGCACCGGCATTCCCCTTATCATTAATACAGAGAACACCCTACAAATGAAACGTTGTTTCATTTTAATCGACGCGTCTGATTAATTAATCTAAAATTGATTTCGCTGCCTTTTTTAAAGGCCACCTGCCCCGTAATTAAACAACGGAATTCTTCATTAGCTCCAAAGAGGACTTTATGAGTAAAAAAATTATCGCCGTTATCGGCGAAGGCATGGTTGAACTGCAACGCAATGGCGGCGTCTTTGCTAACCGCTTTAGTGGCGACACACTGAATGCGGCTATTTATCTGGCCCGCCTGCTGCCTGCAGCCACTTTTCAGGTTAACTATGTGACCGGTATCGGTACCGACCGGCTTTCAGACGAAATGCGCAGCTACTGGGAAGCAGAAGGAATCAGCTCTGCATGGACGCAGCACATCAAAGGCAAATTGCCGGGCGTTTATTTAATTGAAACGGATCCGCAAGGCGAAAGAAGTTTTCTCTACTGGAGAAATGATTCTGCTGCCCGCTACTGGCTGCAAGGCGATCAGATTGCAAACATCACCCAAAATCTGACCACAGCCAGCTGGCTGTATATATCAGGCATCAGCTTAGCGATTCTGTCTGCCGCTGATCAGCAAAAACTGCTGGGTATTTTACGAACCTGCCGGCAACAGGGTGCCAAAATTATTTTTGATAATAATTATCGCCCTCTGCTTTGGCAGTCCACCGAACAAGCCCGTGAGGTTTACCGGCAAATTCTGTCACTCACCGATATCGCCATGCTGACTATTGATGATGAAATCGCGTTGTATGGCCAAAGCACAGTCAGCGATGTCATCGCCCGCACCCGGGCATTGGGTGTGGCTGAAGTGGTCATTAAACAGGGAGCCGGCGCATCGGTGGTGGATATTGGTGGCCAGCGTTTTGTGCAAGAGCCAAAACCCATCAGCCATATTGTCG
>JBOFGM010000603.1:0-3050 GCA_051649105.1 Iodobacter sp.
CATGATATTTTCCAGCTCACGGATATTGCCCGGCCAGTGATAGTGATGCAGGGCCAGCAAGCTGGTTTCAGTGAGTACCGGCACGCTAAAGCCGGTTTTTTTGGCGTACAGATTTAAAAAGTAATCCGCCAGCGGCTGAATATCGGCCGGGCGCTGCCGCAGTGGCGGAATGGTCAGGCTGACCACATTCAGGCGATAAAATAAATCCTGACGAAAATGCCCGGCTTTAACCGCTTCGGCCAGGTTGACATTGCTGGCGGCGACCAGCCGGATATGAATCGGGGTGGGTTTGCGGGCACCAACCCGTACTACTTCATGTTCTTGTAAAACCCGCAGCAGCTTAACTTGCAGGGTCAGCGGTAAATCACCAATTTCATCCAGAAACAGTGTGCCGCCATTGGCCGCTTCAAACCAGCCGGCTTTGCTGCCGGTGGCCCCGGTAAATGCCCCTGCTTCGTGGCCAAACAGCTCAGATTCGGCCAGTGTTTCGCTGATTGCGCCGCAATTGAGGGCAACAAACGGGCCTTTACGGCCACTGATTAAATGAATATGACGGGCTACCAGTTCTTTGCCGGTGCCGGTTTCACCGTGGATCAGCACGGGGGCTTCTGAAGGCGCGACTTGTTCGGCTTCTTGTAATAAATGGCGGGACTGAGGGTCGGCAAAAACCAGAGCCCGGGCCCGGATACTTAAGGGATTATGGATCTGGTCCGGGAATGTTAATAAAGGATGGTCCGGCATAGGGAAGGTTCCTGTTTGAGAGGGCGTACACGGGCAGTGCTCCGGTGAAGCAGGCAGACCTGTTTTGCACCGTGTGCAAAGGGGCAGGTCTGCCGGGCAGACATCTACAATGTGGCAATGGATACCTCGGTCGATTTAACAAAGGCGATCACTTCACGGCCGGGTTTCAGATCCAGCTCTTTAACCGAGCGGGTGGTAATAACAGAAGTCACAATCCCTGAGGGGGTGGAAACATCCACTTCGGAGACAACCGGGCCTTCAATAATTTCTTTGATAGTGCCGCGGAACTGGTTACGGACATTAATTGATTTGATGCTCATGGCGGTTCTCTCTGCAGTTAAAACGTAGGGAAAGGGGAGGTCAGATGCTGATCCGGGCGGCCTGGATCTGGCGGGAAAGCTCGTCAGTGCGCAGACGCGACTGGTTGGGTAGTTGTGAAATAAGCAGTTCAATGGCGTTGTGTAAGCGCTCTTTAATTTCGAGGCTGATTTGATAAAGGCCTTCTGCACCCGCTGTAAAGTCTTTATCTGTTGCATAAACACCGCCAACAATATGGCGGGCTTTCAACGCGGACAGCAGAGGTTGCAATGCATAATCCAGTGCCAGCAAATGCCCCGGGCTGCCTCCGGTGGCCAGCGCCAGTGCCGATTTGTTTTCCAGAGCCCGCTCTGGCAGTAAATCCAGAATCGTTTTCAGAGCGCCGCTATAGGCGGCCTTATAAACCGGGGTGGCAATAATCAGCGCATCACTCTGGGCCACCGCCTGATTAAAGCGTTGCACGGCCGGGCTGTCCCAGCGGGCAAGGATCAGGTCTTCAGCAGGAAAATCACGCACGGTAAAAAGGCGGATACTGATGCCATAGCTGCTGAGGAGCAGTGCGGCGCTGTCCAGTAAGGTGGCAGACCTGGACGGGCTGCCCGGGCTGCCGGCTAATAAAACAACATGCGACATCGTATTCTCCTGTGGCTTTGTGTTCTTCAGCCACTATACGGCGCACTCTATATTTCTATTAATAATATAAAGTAAGATTTATATGCAATTTGTTGATATTGGACAAGATGAGGCGGGCAATGCTTGTCGCTATGGCTGCGGAGGGGGTTTCATCCTTCAATATGTTATTTAATTGAAATATAAAACCAAAAAAAATCTGTCTGTTAAATTAAACAGGATACTGATCCCTGACGGGCAAGGGCCGGTTATCCGTGGAGAGTCCCGTGGCCGTGCGCTGATGTGATCAGTCTGTTGCCTGTTTACTGTAGAGTGAGCGGTCATAGCCTGGCTGAATACACTGATATCAGGGCTCAGCCTGAGGATGTTGTTATTTATCATTCACCTTGCGGCCGGTCTCCATTAGACTGCTGCTTTGCTCCGTGTTGTGCCTATGAAATTATCCCGAGCCCTGTCTGCGCCATGGCGTGCGGTAAAAAATCCCTTATTTCTTTATCAGCATCACCGGCTGATTCACGCTTTGCGCGTCATGCTGGCGTTTTTATGCGGCCTGCTGATTAATCTGAGCTTTCCCATCAAGCATGGCAGCTGGATGCTGGTGACCATTGTGGTGGTGCTGGGCAATGTGCCGCATTTAGGTGCGGTGGCACAAAAAACCCGGCAAAGAACCATTGGAACCACACTGGGGGCGATTGCCGGTTTGCTGGCGCTGACCCTCTATGGTGTGTCCCCATTGCTGTGTTATATCTGGATGGCGCTGGTGATTTTATTAAGCGCTTATCATGCCATTGATAAGGCAGGGTATACCGCGCTGACAGTGGGGCTGACGCTGGTGATTGTGGCCGGGGTAGGGGATGGCACCGTGTCCGAATCGCTTTGGCGCACGGCCAATGTGGCATTGGGTTCTTTTCTGGCGATTATGGCGGCGTCTTTATTTCCGCAGCGGGCGTTGGATCACTGGCGATTTTTGCTGGCGGATAACTTACGTGAATCGGCGCTGATTTACAGCCATATCGCCCGGCGCGCTTCGCTGGATATGGAGGCGGCACTGGGGCGTTTTAATACCCGGCTGGTGGCTATGCGTGCACTGATGTCATCGGCAGCCAGTGAATGCGGGCAAAAGAGCACCGGTTTTGAATCGGTGCAGCGTTGCCAGCGCACGCTTTACAGCTTGTTCGACCGGATGAGCGATATTGCGGAAAAAACCGCCCCGCTCAGTGATGAAGGCCGCCAGCGTCAGGCCATTGTAAAAGCGCTGTTCAGGGCCGCCCATGGTATCCGGTTTTTAAATGCGGATTTACTGCTTAATACGCTGCCCGAGCCGTTGTTGAAAGTGCCGCAACCGGGAGCCTGCCACTGGC
>JBOFGM010000604.1:0-1674 GCA_051649105.1 Iodobacter sp.
GGGGCGGGGCGCTGGATTTTCGCGAACATGCTTTGCAAAATCCGGGGCAGCCTTTTCCGATTGCGGTGGTACTGGGTTGTGATCCGGCCACGATTCTGGGGGCCGTTACCCCGGTGCCTGATACGCTGTCGGAATACCAGTTTGCAGGCCTGTTGCGGGGCTCTAAGACCGAGCTTGTGAAATGTATTGGTTCTGATCTGCAAGTGCCGGCCCGGGCAGAAATTGTTCTGGAAGGGCATATTCAGCCCGCAGTGGCTGGCTTTACCGGCGTCAGTGAGGCGGGGATCCCGCTGAAAGAAGTGGGCGGCTATCTTTATGCGCTGGAAGGCCCTTATGGCGATCATACGGGTTATTACAACGAGAAAGACTGGTTCCCGGTATTTACGCTGGAGCGGATTACCACGCGTAAAGATCCGATTTATCACAGCACCTATACTGGCAAACCGCCGGATGAGCCTGCCGTTCTGGGTGTGGCTTTAAATGAAGTGTTTGTGCCGATTTTGCAAAAGCAATTCAGTGAAATTACCGATTTTTATTTGCCGCCCGAAGGCTGCAGTTACCGGATGGCGATTGTTTCGATTAAAAAATCTTATCCGGGGCATGCTAAACGGGTGATGTTTGGGGTTTGGTCCTTTTTACGCCAGTTTATGTACACCAAGTTTATTGTGGTGGTGGATGACGATATTGATATTCGTGACTGGAAAGAAGTGATCTGGGCGATTACCACCCGGATGGATCCGGTCAGAGACACCACGCTGGTTGAAAGCACGCCCATTGATTATCTTGACTTCGCATCTCCCGTCAGTGGTCTGGGCGGGAAAATGGGTTTGGATGCCACCAATAAATGGCCGGGTGAAACCAGCCGTGAATGGGGCAGGACAATCAGTATGAGCCCGGAAGTAAAAGCGCATGTAGATGCTATTTGGTCTGATTTGGGGCTATAACGCATCAGGAACAAATGTACTTTTGTATATTCTGATTATTTGCTGGAAATTGATTAAAGGATCACCATGTTGCCAACGCCTTCTCGTGAATTTCAGTTTACGGAACAAGACTTCGAAAAGGTGCGTAAATTAATTTACAATTACGCAGGCATTGCGCTGTCCCCCGCTAAACAAGATATGGTTTATGGCCGGCTGGCCAAGCGGTTGCGGGCATTAGGATTGCAATCATTTAATGATTATTTGCAGCTGTTAGAGCGGGGAAACAGTAAAGAATTTGAACTGTTTACCAATTCTTTAACCACCAATCTCACTTCATTTTTTCGTGAAAGCCATCATTTTCCGATTCTGTCTGAGCATTTGCTGGCAAACCGCAGTGCCGGCACGCTGAATGTCTGGTCTTCAGCCTCCAGCACCGGCGAAGAGCCCTACAGTATTGCCATCACCGCTTGCGAAGCGTTTGACAGCATGCGCCCGCCGGTGAAGGTTACGGCAACGGATCTGGATACCAATGTGCTGGAAACCGGCCGCATTGGGATTTATGCCGGGGAAGAAGTGGAGCGGATGGGGCCGCAGCGGGTTAAGCGCTTTTTTGATAAGCTGCCCGATGGCCGTTATCAGGCCAAGCAAGAATTGCGCGATATGATTACCTTTAAGCGCTTAAATCTGGTGGAAGCCACCTGGCCGGTTCGCGGGCCTTTTGATGCTATTTTTTGCCGTAATGTAATGATTT
>JBOFGM010000605.1:0-7564 GCA_051649105.1 Iodobacter sp.
ATTATCCCGGCCGATATGGCCTATGGCTCGCGCGGTGCAGGTAATGTGATTCCGCCGGATACGGCTCTGGTCTTTGATGTTGAATTGCTGGATGTAAAATAACTCATCCGCGCCGCCGGCAGCAGGCCGGCGGTTTTACCCCTGGCGGGCAATCGGCAAATACAATTAAACCACCACCAGCGGAATAGCGGTCAGGGCACCAAGCAATAGTGGCAAGGTGGAAGCCCTGATCATCAGCAGCATCCGGTCGGCCCGTTGATGAATCTTAACCGACAAGACGCAAAAAATGGCGCAGATAAAAGTCAGCGATAACCAGATCGGTGCCGAAGATAAAGCAAATTGAGTGGCGACAGGTAAAATGGCCCCAAACGCACTGAAAAGGCCTGCAAAAGGATCTGCCAGACAATAAGTAATCACGGCGGCAATTAAAAAAAGGCCGGAAGAAACAGCCAGGCTGACCGGATAAAAAAATCTGAATTCAGACATAAATCTTCTCTCAGGCTGACGATATACCGGATAGCATATCGCGTCATGCCAAACGAGTATTTTAACTAAATTCAACACCAGCGTCTTTAGCTTACGGAATATTTAATAAATTTAATTGGGTTTTGAAAACAATACCCCGGCCAAACTAAAGCAAGCCACGGTGGCCGGACATCCCTGGCCGGCCCTGCTGCTTATTCAGGGTGACGATAAATAAAACGCTCCTCTTGGGGATAAGGGAAAAAGTCTTCAATAAAGCCCTGTTTAATCCGCTCTTTTGCATATTGCCAGAACCGCACCGTCAGTAAATCGGCGTGATGCTTCATAAAGGCATTGCGGACATCATCGCGGCCCAGCAAAAAGGTGCCGAATTCTTCCGGATAAACTTCATTGGGATTGCCGCTGAACCAGGTATCGCTGCTCATTTCAAATTCAGGAGCCGGTGGTGGCGGAATACGGCGGAAATCACAATCGGTCATATATTCAATTTCATCGTAATCATAAAAGACCACGCGGCCTTCCCGTGTCACGCCGAAATTTTTAAACAGCATATCGCCGGGGAAAATATTGGCAATGGCCAATTCGCGCAGGGCATTACCATAATCTTCAATCACCGCATCGACTTCCTCACCCCGCCGGTTTTCAATATAAATATTCAGCGGCACCATCCGTCGTTCAATATATAAATGGCGCAATACCACCTGCTCATCGTCTTCTTCAAAAATAGACGGAGCCAGCCGGCGGATTTCATCCAGTACCGCCGGATCAAAACGCGCCTTAGGCAGGGCCACATCAGAAAACTCCAGCGAATCGGCCATGCGTCCAACCCGGTCATGTTGCTTAACCAGCAGATATTTGGCCTTTACAATAGAGCGATCGACTTCTTTAGGCGGAGCAATCACATCTTTAATAATTTTAAAAACAAAGGGGAATGAAGGCAGGGTAAATACAATCATCACCATGCCCTTGGTGCCGGGAGCAAACACAAAAGAATCGGTGGAATGACGCAGGTGGTGAAATAATTCACGGTAAAACATTGTTTTACCCTGCTTACCCAGCCCCAGCATGGTATAGAGCTCGGCGCGGGATTTATCCGGCATCAGCTTTTGCAAATAGCGCACATAGGCCGACGGAACTTCCATATCCACCAGAAAATAAGCGCGGGATAAGGAGAATAAATGGCTGATTTGCCATGGTTCAAACAGCGCCGCATCCAGTACTAATTGCGCATTGTCATTTCTGCACAGCGGCAGGGCAAAGGGAATTTCTAAATCTTCATGCACCGCTTTACCAATAATATAAACCGATTTATTACGATAAAAAGGCGAAGCCAAAACCTGGATCTGGGTATTTAAGGCAAAGGGTGGCCAGTGACCTAAAAATTTATGCAGCGCCTCCAGCAAATACTGCACATCGCGCTCCAGATCGGCAAAGGGGAGCTGCAGACCAAAATCAGTAAACATTTTGGCCAGCGTTACATGTAATCCATTTTCTGCCGGATAGTAGCTGCGATAAACAGGCGGCTCTGATTCAATATATTCGGTGGATACGGCCGGGCGATAAAAAATAAAATCATTATGAAAATATCTGCGGTGCAATATCCGGCAGCAAACCGAATTAAAAAAGGTTTCTGCCAGCTCCGGCTGCTTATGATTAATTAATAAACCAATAAAATAGAGCTTCACCCTGGACCAGACGGCATCTGGCAAATGATCGGCTTTAAAATCATTTTTTAAGCGCTCTGCCGTTTCAATCACCCGTAAATCATAAAAGGCAATCCGGTCGCGCACTTCTGCACGCTGGGCATGAAAATCACCATTTTCAAAATGCAGCTGGGCTTTGCTGCAGGATTCCCGGAATAAACGATAGTGCCAGTCGAAACCTTCCTGCAATGCCAGGGCAATGGCAGCGACTTCCCAGTGTTCCGGATTAGGTGAATCGGGATTGGAATCTAATTTCAGATGTTGGATTGGCACAGCGTTTGTCCTTGAAGATTACGGGGACGAGAATCAGCTACAAAACTCGCAGTCACAGACAGATGCTTATTTATAGACAAAGATGGCCGGGGCAGATTATTTCCCTTTCAGATGAATAACATACGGGGATTAGCTGCATTATCCCATTCTGTAAAACCCTGATAAAAAAAGCCCCCGGCAGAACCGGGGGCCATGAAGCACTCTGGAGAGAGTTAAAACTTAACGCTCAACGGCCATTGCCACGCCCATACCGCCACCGATACATAGTGTGGCTAAGCCTTTTTTGGCATCCCGGCGCTGCATTTCATGCAGCAAGGTCACCAGAATACGGCAGCCCGAAGCACCAATCGGATGGCCAAGAGCAATGGCACCACCATTCACATTCACTTTGTTTAAATCCCATTTTAATTCTCGGGTCACGCCTAATGCCTGGGCAGCAAAGGCTTCATTGCCTTCGATTAAATCAAAATCATCGATGGTCCAGCCTAAGCGGGCCAATACACGCTGAGTGGCCGGCACCGGGCCCATACCCATAATGCTTGGATCCACCCCGGCGGAAGCCGTTGCGCGGATGGTTGCCATTGGAGTGAGCCCCAGCTCTTTGGCCTTGGCAGCAGTCATCAGCATGACGGCCGCCGCGCCATCATTAATTCCTGAGGCATTACCCGCTGTCACGGTGCCTTCTTTATCAAAGGCCGCACGCAATTTAGCCAATGATTCTGCAGTAGTAGAAGGCTTAATAAACTCATCCTGATCAAACACCACAGGATCGCCCTTTCTTTGCGGAATCAGTACCGGGAAAATTTCTTCTGCAAAACGGCCAGCCAGCTGAGCCGCTGCGGCTTTTTGTTGTGAAGACAAAGCCAGTGCATCTTGTTCTTCACGGCTGATATTGTATTTTTTGGCGATATTTTCTGCCGTTACACCCATATGGTAGTTATGGTAAATATCGGTTAAACCATCAAATACCATGGTGTCGACCAGCGCCGCATTGCCCATCCGAAAGCCATCACGGCTGCCTGGCAAAATATGCGCAGAAGCAGACATATTTTCCTGGCCACCGGCAATCACAATTTCGCTTTCACCAGACAAAATGGCCTGCATCCCCAGGGCCACGGCTTTCAGACCTGAACCACATACCTGATTAATAGTCAGCGCCGGGATTGAATCTGGTAAGCCAGCACGGCGTAAAGCCTGACGAGCCGGGTTTTGTCCTAAACCTGCGGTTAATACATTACCTAAAATCACTTCACTGATCTGGTCGGCCGCAACACCGGTTTTCGCCAATAAACCACGAATCACAGTAGCCCCCAATTCCGGAGCAGATACTTTTGCCAGGCCACCACCAAAGTTACCCAGAGCAGTGCGGCCTGCAGCAACAATCACGATCTCAGTCATACGGTGTTTCCCTTAAGAAAAGGCTTTGAATGATGGGCCCGGATCACCTGCTGGTGACCGGTGCCGGTAATTGACAAAATTATAATGCACCCAGGCAAAAAATCTTACAACAACTATCAGACAACAAGACCAAAACTTAATACAAACTTACCAAATTGTATACTTTTTTATGAAGAACAGATGCCAGTCCATTCTTCATTAAAAATTAATCTAAGCGCTCTTTCACATAACGGCCCGGGGCAGGCTCAATCGGTTTAAAGGCAGCATTACCATGGGTTTTGCTCGCAGCCACTTTTTCGCCGGAAAAGGGAGTCAGCCACTGACTCCAATCCTGCCACCAGCTGCCAGGGCGCGATTCGGCACCACTGAGCCATTCTTCCGAAGTGCCGGATAAATCTTCATTCACCCAATAATTACGCTTATTAGCTTTTACCGGATTAATCGCTCCGGCGATATGCCCGGAAGCACCTAGCACATAGCGCAAAGGGCCTTTAAAAATACGGGTGCTTAAATAAGCCGACTGCCATGGCACAATATGATCTTCACGCGCGGCAAAAATATAGGTGGGTGTGGTCAGCTTGGTTAAATCAATCGGCACACCGCATAAGCTGAATGAATTGGGCTTGGCCAGATTGTTTTCCAGATACATATTGCGTAAAAAGAAAGTATGCATTGGCAGGGCCAGATTGGCCGAATCATTATTCCAGTACAATAAATCAAACGGGGCCGGTGTTTTGCCCTTCAGATAATTATTGACCACATAATTCCAGATCAGATCGTTAGAGCGCAGGGCAGAAAAAGTACGGGATAATTCTTTTCCGCCAATCACGCCGCCTTCGGCCAGCTGGGCTTCACGTTTACGGATCAGATTCCAGTCGATAAAGTGTTTGATATCACCCGGATCGGTGTGATCAATCATCACGGTCATTAAAGTAACGGATTCATACCAGTCTAAATCGCGGGCTTGCATGACCGACATAGCGGTAGAAACCAGCTCACCACCGATACAAAACGACAGCACATTGATTTTTTCTGCCTTGCCGATTTTACGCACCACATCGGTGGCGGTAATCACGCCATGCTCAACATAATCGTCCCATTCTAAATGCCCCATTTCCGGGGTCACCGATTTCCATGAAATTAAGAATGTTTTAAAGCCCTGGCTGACGGCATAGGCCACCAGCGAGTTATCCGGCTGTAAATCCATAATGTAATATTTATTCACACATGGCGGGACAATCAATAACGGACGGGTATAAACCTGCGGGGTAGACGGGGTGTATTGCAGTAATTGGAACAGTTCATTTTCAAAAACAACCTGTCCCGGGCTGATCCCCAGATTTTTACCGACCTCAAACTGAGATTCGTCGGTCATGGTGATCGTGCCTTTCTGTATATCTTCCATCAGCTTTTTCATGCCTTCCTGCAAGCTTTCGCCTTTACTTTCCACAGCCAGTTTCATGACTTCAGGATTGGTAAAGGCAAAGTTAGCCGGGCTCATGGCATCGACATACTGACGGGTAAAGAAACTCATTTTTTCGCGGGCGGTTTCATCGCTGTGGGACTGATGCACCACTTGCAACATCCAGCGGGAAGTCAGCAGATAATTTTGCTTGATGTAGTCAAACAGCGGCTGTTCCCATTCCGGAGAATTAAAGCGGCGATCGCCTTTTTCCGGAAAAACTACGGGGGCTTTTTCTTTAGCGCCAATTAAACTCAGCCATAACTCGAGCTGCTGCTTATAAAAATCGGCGTGGTGCGCGGTCAAAGGATGATTTTGTGTCAAGCCCAGCAATGGGTTCACAGGTGCGGCATCCGCACTGGCCTCCCCGGCGGGAGCCACAGACATCCAGCTTTGCATCAGGCTGCGATTGGTTTCTGTAAGCTGCTTGAAAAATTCATCCATCGATTTGTTATTTAACATCGGTTTTCTCCGAAAGCAACTCGAAAGGAACATCATTCTAGCAAGTTATTGCTGCACTGCAATAACTAACTCGCGTTAAAAAATAAAACCTTTAAAAAAAATTCTCATCTTATTTCTATCAAATCCTACCGTACTATTTGATTTAACATGACATTTTTAAATTCATTGCGTAAAATAAAGGCACAATTTTAAAGGATGCCGACGTCATTTACCGGCATCTCCAGCCCCGGAGTCTCTACCTCATGCTGTACCGCATTTTTTCCAGCTGCACCCTTGTTGCAGCGCTGGCTCTGACTATGCCAGCAACAGCGGTGGCAAGTTCTGCCCATAAAGCGGCGACACACTCTTCGGCAAAAAAATCGTCGGACACTGTCTCAAAAAAAGCCACCAAAGCCACCAAAACCACTAAAGCCAAGTCATCCAAACCAAGTAAATCTGCAAAAGCGGCCAAAAGCACCTCCAGCAAAGTTTCCGCACAAACCAGCCATAAACATGTAGCAAACCGCGCCATTGCTAATGCCCGCAAGGATGTTTCTGTCTCCCGAGCCATGGCAATGCCCTCCACGCTGGATGGCCCTGGTGTGCAATCTGCCGGGGTACTGGTCCTGAATGAGCAAAGCGGCGAAATCATGTATGAGAAAAATGCAGACGCGCAAACGCCGATTGCATCCATTACCAAACTGATGACTGCGATGGTGACTCTGGATGCGCATTTACCACTCAATGAGCTGTTGACCATCAGTCAGGCCGATGTGGATACGCTGAAAAATACCACGTCACGCCTCTCCGTCGGCACCACGCTGACACGCGGTGAATTACTGTTGCTGGCTTTAATGGCCTCAGAAAACCGTGCTGCAGCGGCGCTGGCCCGAACCTATCCGGCAGGTCATGCCGTATTTATCCGTAAAATGAATGAAAAGGCGCAAAGCTTAGGTATGCGCAGCAGCCGTTTTTACGATTCAACCGGCCTGACGCCCAATAATGTTTCCACTCCGCGTGAGCTGGCATTAATGGTTAAAGCGGCCCACCGTTATCCTGAAATTCATGATTTCACCACCAGCAGCGAATATAGCTTTGTATCCAGCCAGAACGGCCGCAACTTAGCCTTCAGAAATACAAATCCGCTGGTAAAAGAATCGGACTGGACCATTGGCCTGTCTAAAACCGGCTTTATTAATGAAGCGGGTCGTTGTCTGGTGATGCAAGCCACCATTGATGGCACGCCGGTGGTGATTGTATTGCTGGATTCTGCCGGCAAATACACCCGGATTGGTGATGCACAACGGGTGCGTAAATGGATTGAAACCACTTCAGCCAGTAAATCCCGCCCGGGTTAAACTGGCCGCATCAAACAAAAAGCCCGGATCAGATCCGGGCTTTTTTGCGTAATCAATGAATACTGAATTCAGGAAATACTGATTTAATCGTCATCTCCGGCTATCTTTACCGGGGATCAGGGGCACTGGATTCCCAGCGCGGGAATGACGAGACAAAATAAATCAGTTATTTCTAAGTATTTTTCTGAATCACAATCTTTGGAAATTTGCTGGAGAAATCTAGTGATTTGGCGGCAATTTTAACCGCCACTTTCCGGGCAATGGCTTTATATAATTCAGCGATTTTTCCATCCGGATCGGCCATTACCGATGGGGTACCCGCATCGGCATTCATTCGGATCGATAAATCCAAAGGCAATTGCCCCAGTAATTCCACGCCATAATCTGCGCCCATTCTGGCTCCGCCACCTTCACCAAAAATAGGCTCGGCATGGCCACACTGGCTG
>JBOFGM010000606.1:0-2165 GCA_051649105.1 Iodobacter sp.
ATAAAGACCGCAACGGAAGTCAGATAAGCCGCACGGCGGCGTTCCCAGCCAAATTCATCAATCAGGAAGCTGACGATGGGTTCAACAATCGATACCGAAGAAGTCAGCGCTGCAAATAAGAGCAGTAAGAAGAAGGCAATCGCCCAACCCTGGCCAAATGGCATTTGAGCAAAAATTGCTGGCATGGTGATAAAGGTTAAGCCCGGGCCTGCTGCCGGATCCACGCCAAAGGCAAAGACCGCCGGTAAGACCATAAAGCCGGCCAGTACGCTGGCCAGTGTGGCCAGGATCGAGATCCAGAGTGTGGCACCCGCCAGATTCGTGTCTTTATCGACATAAGAGCCGTAGGAAATAATAATCCCCATCCCCAGCGACAGTGAGAAAAACGCCAGCCCCAGCGCATCAACCACCATGGCGGAAGTCAGTTTGCTGAAATCAGGAGTAATAAAGTAGCGAACCCCTTCCCAGGCACCCGGCAGCGTCAGCGAGCGGGCAATTAAAATCAGCATCAGAAGAAACAGCGCTGGCATCAGCACTTTACTCATCCGCTCAATCCCTTTTTGTACCCCGCCCAGAACAACGGCAACGGTCACCCCCAGAAACAGGGCGGTATAAAACAAGGAGCTGGCCGGATCAGCAATAAAGTGGGTAAACGCCACACCTAAAGCCTTGGGGTCATGACCCAGCGCTTCACCGGTAATGGATTTGCCGATATAGGCAATCACCCAGCCACCGACGACGCTGTAATAGGCCATCACAATAAAAATACACAGCACGGACAAGCGTCCGGCCCAAGGCCATAGTCCGCCCTTTAAATCGCGAAATGCGGTGGTGGCAGAGCGGTTGGCAGCACGGCCAATCACCATTTCTGCCAGCAGCAGTGCGATACCCACGGTAAACACGCAGGCTAAATAGGCGAGTAAAAACACACCACCGCCATTTTTACCGGCGACATAGGGGAATTTCCAGATAGCGCCCAGACCCACAGCGGAGCCGGAGGCAGCTAAGATAAATCCGAGGCGTGAGCCCCAGTTTGCACGAGACATAGATCATTTTCCGAAAGAGTGACTGCTGTAAAAAAATAGACATCCCACATACCCCGTCAATTTTTTGAAAGACAGTTTTCGAAAAGATTGCATTGAAGCTCGTTGTGCTTTAGGCAAATCTTTTAAATGCGATAAAGGCTTGTGGCCTTGAACCATTTAAATTGGGTAACCTTCTATTTAACTCCACTAATTATTTTTTATCTTCATAAAATAGTTACTTGACTTGTTGTTCGTGAATGTTGTTTGTTTTGTGGTGTTCCCGGGTTGAAAAACCGCAGTGTGCCGTAATGGCTTAGTTTTAAATGCTAAAGATACGAATTCTGCCGGTAGAAAGCGAGTTTTTGACTTGCCAAGCCAGAGGCAAGACGGGACACTAGGGCCTCTTTTGTGAGGTAACCATGTCTTTTTATTTTCGCCCTGATAATGTCCCTGAACTTGCTGATTTAAGCCGCTGGGAGCAACGCGTTTTATTGCGCGGCACTTTTTTAAAAGAGCGCGCCATGTCAACCCTGGTTTTATTGGTGGTGGTAATTGCCAGCGTGCAATTTGTAATTAACCCGGTGCTGGCTGCTGTGTGGCCTGATTTTCAAAATAACAGCGTGGCCTATGCCAGTGTGCTGGTGGTCTGGCTGGTGTTATTAATGTGGCTGCGGGATGTGGTGATGATGAATGTATTGCGCCCAAAAATTGCGGCTAAGCGCGCAGCTAATGCGCCGGCTGCTTAGTCTGCTGCTGGCTGCGGGCTGGTCCGTACCAGCCTCATCAGCCACGATTGCCGTGGATGTCGGGCATTTTCTGGCGGCTCCCGGTGCAACCAGTGCTTATGGTGCAACGGAGTTTAGTTATAACCTGGCACTGGCCCGGCAAATTGAGACCACATTACAGTCTGCCGGGCACAGGGTGCTGCTGATTAATGCAGATGGTCAGACCAGTGAATTGCGCGAGCGGGTACAAGCTGCCGCAGAGGCCGATCTGCTGATCTCCGTGCATCATGATTCGGTGCAGCCGCAATTTCTGCGGTCATGGGATGTGGCAGGGCAGGAACAGCGCTATGCCGATCAGTTCAGCGGCTTTTCCTTTTTTATTCATTCTCAGGCGGCACAGTTTGGCCGCTCCCTG
>JBOFGM010000607.1:0-4772 GCA_051649105.1 Iodobacter sp.
GCGGTCATCTGGGCGCAGGAAGAAGCAGATTATATTGTTAAAAAATATAAGCTCAATCAACTGCGACGCGCTCATTTTGATGATTACCCCGATGTATTATTTTTATCCTGCAATAAACGAGGGGATTTTGTAAATGCCGCTTTAAGTAAAGCGATCATCGCTGCCCGCGCCAGCGGTGAACTGCAAAAAGCCTATAGCAAAGTGCATAAGCCCTATCAGGATTGGCAGCCCCAATAAGCATTTTCCTGCCGCTGGATCATGACCTGGTCAGCAGAAAAACGGCCCTGGCGCAGGGTGAAAAAATGGATTGCCACAGCGTAAAATACTACCAAAGCCCAATTAATACCGTGTCTGTAAGCCTGTAAGGGCGTTAGCCTGCGCTACGATTTATTTTTCATGCACCAATTTTTATGGATACTCAAAAATGCGTAAATTACTGCTTGCTTCTGTTGTTGCCCTTGGTTTATCCGCTTGTGCCAGCCCGGTAAAAACCACATCCGGCGCGGCAGCCAGCTTTAATGGCGAATGGAAAATTGTAAAAGTAAATGGCAAGGAAGTGGCTCCTGCAAGCAAGGCATCACTGGCATTTGACGCTAAAACCATGAAGCTGACCGGCTTTGACGGTTGTAACCGCGTGATGGGCAGCGTGACCGAAGAAGGTCAGGTTCTGAAAGGCATGCTGGCTTCAACCATGATGGCTTGTATGGGCGATGATAACAGCGCCATCAGCCAGGCCGTGGGCCAGGCCTTTTCTGCCGGCAGCACCGTTCAGGTACTGGAAGCCGATAAAATGATCGAGCTTAAAACCAAAGAAAACACCATTACGCTGAGCAAATAAAGCATTTGGCCTGAGCCTGCCAAACCATGGCAGGCTCAACGAAATGGCAAGTGCGTAACGCCGTTACACACTGCCGGCAATCAATGATTGCTGGCTAAAAACCGGCGCTGGGCGGCGATAAATTCTTCGGGGTGCGAGGCAAAAGGCACATGGGCCGCGCCGCTGTGCACGATTAAAGTGGCGTCATCCAGCGTTTCTGCCAGCCACTCCCCGGCCCCCAGCGGCGTCAGTGTATCGCGGTTACCAAATTGCAATAAAACCGGGCAAGTCAGCTCCGGAATCTCCAGACGTAAATCGGTATCGCGCAAAATAGCCAGGCCTTGCTGCAAGGATTCCAGGCTGGGTTCGCCATGCACAAACAGCTCCTGGCTTAAGGTTTTAGCCAGCGCACGGGCTGCGGCGCCACCTTGCACCTGCAGACTGATAAAACGCTTTAATGTGCCCTGCCAATCTTCTGCCAGGCTGGCGGCAAACTGGCTCATGGTCGATGGAGCCATGGCCGGTTGCCAGTCATCCCTTTGCATAAAGCAGGGAGTGGAAGACACCAGCGTTAACGAGTTGATTTTATCCGGCTGCATCAAGGCCCAGTGGCTGGCAACCGCCCCGCCCAAAGACCAGCCCACCACCTGCACCGGCTCAGGGAAAGCGGCATCCAGCGCTTCTGCCATTTGCTGCAAAGATAAAGGGCCCGAGCTGCCGCTTTTGCCATGCCCCGGTAAATCCACCAGATGCAAAGTAAAATCATCGCTTAATGCGTCGGCCACACCGCGCCAGACCGTACTATTCATGGCCCAGCCATGCAATAACACGACATCCGGCCCATGGCCGGTGGTTTCAATATATAAGGAATGCTCTGACATTTTTTCCAAACCAATTACGGTAACAACTTATTAAAAAACACTGACATCTGACGGCAACAACGCTTTAATGCTGCGAATTAAAAAATCCAGATCGTCAGCAGAATGCGCGGCCGACAAGGTAATGCGTAAACGCGGTGTGGGCACCGTGGGCGGGCGAATCGCGCCAACCCAGATACCCCGCTCAAACAGCGCTTTGGCCATTTGCAAAGCGGTATTGTTATCGGGCAACAAGAGTAATTGAATTGCTGTGGCGGACTCCAGCAAGGGGCAACAGCCGGCCAGCTCTGAGCGGAACAAGGCAATATGCTCCGCCAGTTTTTGCTGGCGCCAGGTTTCCTGCCCGATTAAATCCAGGCTGGCCTGCATTGCGGCGGCCAGTAAGGGGGGAGATGCCGTGGTGTAAACATAGCTGTTAGCGCTGTTCATCAACCAGTCGATCAGAACCTGTTCACCGGCCACAAAAGCGCCGGACACACCGGCAGCTTTCCCCAGCGTCGCCATATAAATAATGCGCTCGGATGCAACACCCATTTCTGCCAGCGTGCCATGCCCCTGCCCCAGCACCCCAAAACCATGGGCATCATCCAGATAAAGCCAGGCATCATAGCGCTCTGCCAGCGCCAGCAAGGCGGCCACCGGCGCAATATCACCATCCATACTAAAGACCGCATCGGCCACAATCAGCTTGCGCGGTGCAGTGCTGGCGGCCAGCAGGCGCTCCAGCGCGGCTAAATCCTGATGCGGATAGCGTTTAAAATCTGCGCGGGATAAGGCCACCGCATCATTCAGCGAGGCATGATTCAGCTTATCGGCAAAAACCGCATCGCCCCGGCCGGTCAGCGCGGTAATCACCGCCAGATTGGCCATATATCCGGTAGAAAAACTCAGCGCGGCGGGCTTTCCCACAAAGGCGGCCAGCCGGTCTTCTAAATCCTGATGCGCCGTAAAATGCCCGGCCAGCAAATGCGCGGCCCCACTGCCCACCCCCCAGCGCGCGGCACCGGCCTGAGCGGCGGCCACAATCGCCGGGTGATTAGCCAGCCCCAGGTAATCATTGCTGCAAAAATTAAGCAGGGTGCGGCCGGCAATCTGCACATGAGCGCCCTGCGGGCTGTCGATCTGACGGCGGGAGCGCAGCAAACCAGCGGCAGCGCGTTCGGCCAGTTTGCTGGCAAAAATGGAAAAAGGCATCAGAACATCCGGCGGGAAAGAAATATTGAAAAAGGGATCAGTGCAACCGGCGGAAAAGTTACAACATCTGCCCGGCGCAGAGGCTGAATTTGATTTTAAATAATAAGCCACCAGGATCGAACCCTTACCGCAGGCAAGATTCTAAGCCATTTAGCCCTTGCCTGCTGCCGCCCCTTGCCTTACTTCCCGTTGCGGGGTTTAAAAAAGGTGTAATGCTGATAAGGCTCGCTGGCCAGATACACGGCCGCGGCACCGGCCGGAATATCCAGCAACACACTGCCGGCCTGCACCTTAGTCGCCGGAGACTGGCCCAGCGCATCCAGCAAAGGCACGCCGTCATACCAGTGGGAATAAGGAATCAGCAATCTGGCCTGCAGCGGCTGATCGGAGCTGTTGACCACCACCAGCGCGGCTTCCCCAGGCACATCGGTATAGCGCAGAAAAATCAGCGCGTTCGTCGCCAGCCGGTCGCCCAGCACCAGAATATCGCCATATTGCAGCGCCGGATTTTTTTGCCGGATATGAATTAATTGCTGCATAAAGCGCCGCTGTTTTTGCTCCCACCCGGCTGGGTTCCAGCGCATCGGCCGGCGGCAATCCGGATCCGCCCCGCCTTGCATACCAATTTCTTCACCATAATAAATCAGCGGAATACCCGGCAAAGTAAACTGGATAATCCATGCCAGCCGCACTTTCTCTGCACTGCCCACGGTGGTCAGTAAACGCGGCGTATCATGGCTGGACAGCATATTCCATGAGCACAGCAGGCCTGCCAGGCCATAGCCCTGGCGCGCATCGCGAATCACATGGTTAAATTGCAGACCATCAATTTCCCCGGCCAGCCAGGCCAGTGTGGCGGTGCGGTACCAGTAATTCATCATGCCCTGAAAGCCGCCGCCCGCCTCAAACCAGCTGCCGGAAAAGCCATTTAATTCACCCAGCAGGCCAGCCTGCGGGAAGCGTTTCCCCACCTCAGCGGCCATATCCTGCGCCACTTCAATACCCACATCCTGGGCCACATCAAAGCGCCAGTTATCGATGCCTTCGGCCAGCCAGTGCTGCACCATGCTTTGGGGCTGGCGGTATAAAATATCGCGCACTTCGGGGTTAGATAAATTCAGCTCCGGCATCAGCGCATAATCCTGCCAGCAGAGATAAGCGCCATCACCGGAAAAAGTAAACCACTGGCGTTTTTGGGTGTCTCCCGCCAGCGCCGCTAAAAACCAGGGGTGGCGGTCTGATACATGGTTCAGTACCGCGTCCAGCGTCAGCGTCATCCCCATGCCATGCAAGGTGGCCAGTAATCTTTGCAAGGCCGGCTCGCCGCCAAACATCGGGTCGATACTAAAAAAATCCACCGCATCATATTTATGATTGCTGGGCGCCGTAAATACGGGCGTCAGATAAACCCCCGTTACGCCTAAATCCTGCAGATAGTCGATTTTCTCTGCAATCCCATTCAGATCACCGCCAAAAAACTCCATGCCACAGGACTGCTGGCCGGGGAGCTCATCCCAGTCCCGCTTGATAACGCCGGGGCCGTCATAGGCCGGATCAGCCAGCTTTTGCCGGCCGGATACGCCGCCACCAATGGCAAAACGCTCGGGAAAGATTTGGTAAATAATCTGACTGGCAGTTTGCCGTGTAGCGGCATCAAGTGGTTTTTTCATGGCAGGCCCGGATTAAAACGCAATGAAATTGTCTGGCATCGTTGCACCAGACAAGCATGCTTTGATTATTGAATATCAGCCGTAAAAATGCCCCGGTAAATACAAAGCCGGCAGCTCTTCCCCATATTAAACCGTTCGTCCGATGACGTATTTAAGCTGTTTCCCGCTTATTCAAACCCATCATTCTGACGCATGTATTTCAAGCCCTTCGCC
>JBOFGM010000608.1:0-3774 GCA_051649105.1 Iodobacter sp.
GTTCGTTTTCAGCGAAAGAAAAAACAGATTTAGTTAATGTATTAGGTGCTGAATTAGCAGGAACAGACTCTGAAAGTAAAATGCTTTTATTATCCTATTTTTACAAAGCAGATGCTGATTATGGAACGCGACTATCAAACATTGCGCAAGGGAATTTAAAGCAAGTTAAAGCAATGGCAGATAAGCTGACCGATTAATCAACAGAGGCAGGCTATTTATGATCAGCGAATCAGCATGGGAAATATTTAGCTTGCCATTTTAAAATGGAAAAATATTCATGTATAAATACTGGATTATTTTAGTAAGCAGTTTATGCCTGGCTCAGACTCAGGCACAAGAAACGACCAATATAAACACTTCAACACCACAAACAGCCTATTCGACTAGCAGCGCGCTGAACAGCATATTTTTTGATGCCGCCAAAAAAGGGGATGAAACAATATTAGCGCAATTTGTCGCCGCCCATTACAACCTGAATGTTCGCGACAGCAAAGGCTATACCGCACTCATACTTGCTGCTTATCATGGTCACAATAACGCGGTTGATCAACTATTAGAAGCAGGGGCAGATCCATGTGCTCAGGATTTTCGGGGTAATACGGCAGTAATGGGGGCTATTTTCAGAGGTGAATTAAAGATTGCCAGAAAACTCGTTGCCACGCATTGCCAACCTGATCAACACAATTACGCCGGGCAAACTGCGGCAATGTATGCGGCATTGTTTCAGCAACCAGAGATACTCGATGCCTTAATTGCTAAAGGTGCCGATCTTAAGATATCGGACATTCAAGGCAATACAGCAGAAAATTTAGCAGCCACCCAATAATGAGTTACGCCAAAATACGGGTATTAGCCAAACTGAACCCGGTTCACTGGCAGGCTTTATGGGGAGCAAGGGATATTTTATATGCTTTATAGCGAAACCATCGCACTCAGGCTTCTGCGTTTTAATACTTAATTAAATCTTAAATATGCAGCCACACCAAAACTCAGAGGGAATACGCAATTAAGTCTGCCCTCTGAGGCTCAAAATAAATCAGCTGATTACTGGCTCATCATCGCATCAATCACACCACACGCCAGACGCGGGCCTCCCCCGCCAAGAGGTGCAGGATGGTCACTGTGATTATCTCCATTAACGTGAATCATCAGACTATGACCGCGAACAGCGTTCAAACTTTTAATCCGCGGGGCCAGGACCGGCATCTGTGCCTGCCCTTCCCCGGTTACAAACAGTGATGGCAAATCACCCAAATGCCCATCGGCGTAGGGGCCACGGTGCATCTTTGTATTTTCCGGATCCCAATGTCCGCCAGCAGCTAAACCAGCAACCATCACCCCTTTTTGTTCAATAGAATTGCACGATGGGTTCTGATGAAGATGGAAGCCATGCATTCCTGGTGTCAGATTGGACAGTGCGGGTGTAAATATCAAGCCATAAGGCGACTCGCTGATAATCACATTTCCAGCAGGGGCAACAATACCTGTTTCATTGATCAAATTGACCTGAACACGAATAGACTCTGCGGCAACCGCCTGCCCAAAAAGTGGCAGTAGCGCACATATCAGCATGGTACTTTTTTTCATTATCAAAACCCCTGAAGTTGATTTTTGATTTCAACACAGTACGCGATATTTGTATGCTTAATTTATTTAATGAAATTGATATAAAAAAACTATATCCCCGCTGCATGTAGTGGCCAGAATTCAACAAAAGCCGTGTCAGCGTGGCTTGCTCTGAATATGGAAATCGACGCGACTGCAGCACAGCATTGGGCTAAGCAGCAGTACCGGGCAGAACATGGCCTGCCAAGCCGCTCACGGCCGGGCAGCGACGTATTAACCTGCAGGAGTCTGAAAACAGTCAGTTTCGTTCGGTTATAAAGTGTGCCGTTTGATGCATCAAGCGCGCTTAGTCCCGGTTTGGAAAAGAAAATGTGTCATTTCAACCGACAGCAACCATGCGTTGCCGGTGGCAGAACATATTTTAAATCGTCAAGCCTGCTGCGCCGAATGTCGCGTGAACATCAAAAAATGAATGCCCCCAGGGCGCTGTGCAGCAAGCACTAAAAATATATTGGTGCGCTTGGATTGCAAACTGCCTGTTTGCTCTTTTTCTACCTCTAATCAGTAACATCAGCGGGTAGGCTGCAATCAGACTCAGTTTCAAGCCGCCTTCAGTAACTGCGATAAATCCAGCGCCGAGCGCACGCCCATTTTGGCAAATACATTGGCCCGGTGCACTTCCACCGTACGGATCGCAATCTGCATTTCATCGCCAATTTGCTTATTCAACTTGCCCAGCAAGATCCAATCCATCACTTCCCGCTCACGGGGGGTGAGCGAGGCAAGGCGCTTTTCCCGCTGCTGCTGATTGCCCCGCACCGAACGGCGGCCCACCGCCACTTCCAGCGCATCATTAATCCGCTCCAGCAATTGCCGCTCGCTGCAGGGTTTTTCCAGAAAATCAAACGCCCCCTGCCGGATGGCCTGCACGGCCATCGGAATATCGCCATGACCGGATAAAAACAACACAATCAGCTCGCTGCCCATGTCATACAGCTGCTTAAACACATCCGGCCCGCTTAAACCCGGCATCCGCACATCCAGCAGCACCACGCCCTCACTTTGCGCATGAATGGCCGACAAAAAGGCCTCTCCGCCTTCAAAGGGATGAACGGTATAGCCATGGGACAATAACAACAGCCCCAGGGAATCACGCACCGCAATATCATCATCAACTAAATAAACTGTTTTCATCGGGGCAGGCTCATATAAAAGCAGGTGCCACCCTGCGGATGGGCTTCAAACCATAGTTTGCCATTATGCTGTTCCAGAATAGAGCGGCAGATATTTAAGCCAATCCCCATTCCCAGCGATTTGGTGGTAAAAAAAGCATCAAACAGACGGCTGGCAACTTCCGGAGAAATTCCCGACCCGCGGTCGGTCACCGATAAATAAACGGCAGCCTCATCATACCAGGTGGCCAGCCAGACATCCCGCCGGCTTTGCGGCTGCTCGCCACTGGCATCCAGCGCATTGCGCAGCAGATTCAGCACCACTTGTCCCAGCAATACCTCATCGGCATGAATCACCGGCAAGGCACCGCCCAGATTAAAGTGCAATCGCACGCCCTGGCTGCGGGCACTGGCATCAATCAGCTCAAATGCATTGCCGGCAATACTGTTGATATCGCAGTCCGCACAATGCGGCGTGCGCTTTTTTACAAATTCACGAATCCGTTTGACCACCGCCGCGGCCCGTTGCGCCTGATCGGCGATTTTGCTCAGCGTGGAATCCAGCATGGCGCTGTTTTGCTGAATCGCAAACTGACGGGCGGCGCTGGCATAGTTGCTCATGGCCATTAAAGGCTGATTGAGCTCATGAGCCAGCGTGGAAGCCATTTCGCCCATCGTAATTAATTTACCGGTGTGCCGCAGCATTTCTTCCTGCTCACGCTCACGGGCTTCGGCCTCTTTCAGCGCCGTAATATCCACCACCGAACTCATCCAGCCGCTTTGCCGGCCGGTGGCGTCAATTAAAGGGGTGGTGTAAACCCGGGTGGCGACCAGCTCACCGTCGCGGTGGCGCACCATCGATTCAAAGCCTTCATGCGGTGCCCGGCCGCTGAGCACAATATCGTTTTGCGCCAGATGGCCGGCAATATCTTCCGGATTCCAATAGGGATAAGGCGGCAGCGTGCCAATCAGCTCATTGGCCAGATAGCCCACCATGCCGCAAAAAGCCGGATTGACATAAATAATCCGCCCTTCC
>JBOFGM010000609.1:0-2579 GCA_051649105.1 Iodobacter sp.
CCGGAAAGCTTATGATTGGCGCCATTCATAATAAATTTCACGCCACGGGCCAGCGCACAAAACCGGCCAATAATTAATTTATCGCCAATAAAAGGATAGTGATAGAGCACATTTTGCTCGAATTTTTCCGGGCCATCCGGATCATCGTAATAGCTGTAATCACCCACGATAATATTGGGATTTTTAATCGTATTTTTAATAAAACAAACCTGCGGAAATCCTTCCACAGGACAGGAGTTATCCGGACGCGGGCCGTTCATAAAGACTCCTTATGCAATTTTTTAACTGGCTTACCTTGTTTTAGGATCGTTATGGCACAGGTTTAGTTCACCGGAGCGGTTCATCACAGCGCTATTTATAATTACTTTACAACACTAAAAAAAACGAATCCGCCCTTAAATACCATGATTAACCGGAAATTTTCTGATTGATGATGAAATATCAATGTAATCGGGCTAAGCTTGCAACCATGCTCCTTTATTGTGATTAAAGCCCTTTATGCCATTTAAGCGTATTACACTATTCTAATGCTATGGATTGGGTGATAATTCCGATTAATTTCCTTTATTTTCAGGTACATGATGAAGTCAATCAGAAGTAAAATCACGCTGCTTATCGCTCTGTCGATGCTGTTTGCAACCATCAGCATCACAATCATTACCTGCTTAAATATACGCAGCCATACTTATACCGAAGCCGAACGGGAAATTGATTCTGTTGCGGCAGCTCAAACTTCCTTCATCAGCAACTGGCTCAATACCCGTAAGCATGTTATTAAGGCCGCCCTGCGCCATAGCGGTGAAGAAAACGTCAGCCTTTATCTGCAACAACTGGCGGACGCCGGTGGCTACAGCCTGATGTTTGAAGGCGATGGCACCGCCAAGACCATGATGTATTCGGTACCCGGCCAAAGCAAACCCCGTCCGGATTACGATCCTGCTGCCCGTCCTTGGTATATCCAGGCTAAAGCCAGCAATGATGTGATTGTTTCTGAGCCTTACCGCGATGCAGAACCTTCGGTTAAAGACCTGGTGCTGACTCTGGCACAAAAAATCAGCAATCAGGACAAAGTGATTGGTGGTGATATCTTAATTGGCGATCTGGTTAAATCCACACTGGCCATTAAATTAGCCGGTAAAGGTCATGTCTTTTTAATGACCAAAGAAGGCAAAATCATTGCCTACCCAAAACCGGGCTTTGAGCTAAAACCCATTACCGATTTAATCCCGGCATTAAATGCAGGCGAATTTACCAGCTTATTAGGCAAAGGCCAGGCCGTGGTCATGCCGATTGATGGCGATGATTTTATGGTGGAATTAGCCCCCATCGAAGGCAGTGACTGGGTATTAGGCGTGGCGCTGGATAAGGCACAAATTGATGCGCCGCTTAATCATCTGATTATGATTATTATCTTTGCCGTGATTGCCGTCCTGGTTGTGGTTGTGGTGTTTTGTACCGCTTACTTACGCCGCCTCCTGGCAGGCCTGTTGCGGATTCGCGATGCCATGCTGGAAATCTCGCAGGGCGAAGCCGATCTGACCCGCCGTATTCCAAGCGAAGGCACCGATGAAGTGGCTGAAACCGCGCAAGCCTTTAACCGCTTTGTTGAGCGTTTAAATGGCCTGTTTAAAGGTTTACGCAACGAAGCCATTGAGCTCACCGGCGGTGTCAGCCAGGTCAGCGATTCGGTACTGAAACTGGCCAATGATTCCCATACCCTGGCCGATATTTCCAGCTCTAATGCGGCCGCCATCGAAGAAGTCAGCGTCAGCATCTCGCATATTGCCGATGCCGCCAGAGACACCGATGATCTGGTTAAAGAAGCCGCGGGTGCCTCACGTCATGGCAGCGAAAATGTGCAAAAAATCAGCACAGAAATGGCGCATACCCGCTCTTCAGTGAATGACTTGTCGTCCTTGTTAATTTCACTGGAACACCGCTCGCAGGATATTACCAAGATCACCAATGTGATCCGCGAAATTGCCGACCAGACCAACTTGCTGGCACTGAACGCTGCCATTGAAGCCGCACGGGCCGGTGAGCAAGGCCGTGGCTTTGCCGTGGTAGCCGATGAAGTACGCAAACTGGCCGAACGCACCGGCAAGGCCACCATGGAAATCAGCCAGATGATCGGCGATATCCTGACCGAAACCGGCCGGGCAGTCAGCAATATGCAAACCACCGTGAAAGCGGTGGATACCAGCAGCGAACTGACCCACGCCGCCAGCGAGCAGATGCAATTAATTGGTCAGTCGATGCAGCAAGTCACCGACCGTATCAGTGAAATTGCGCTTTCTACCGGTGAGCAGCAAAATGCCACTACCGCCATGGCGCAAAGCACCGAATCGATTAATGGCCAGATTCTTGAATCCGATGCCGCCCTGCAATCCTCCATGCAAACGTTGAAGATGCTGGATGATCTGGCTAAAAAGATGCAAGCCACCTTTAATCGCTTCAAGCTATAACAACTTTTTAAGTTAAACGTCAGCAGGCTGCCCGGGTAAATCCGGGTGGCCTTTTTTTTGGCTTCTTTAAGCTGTAATTATTACCACGCCAATTACATTAGCATTTTGTTTAAT
>JBOFGM010000610.1:0-3303 GCA_051649105.1 Iodobacter sp.
GCGCGGGTAATGCTGCCGGCCTTGGCCACATGCCAGAAATAATAAAGTTGTTTGTAGTTCATTGGGTGCTTCCGGCGTTAATCATCAGTTTTTTACGAACTATTGATCAATAATAATCTGATTTTCTTTATGCAAAAGCAAGGCTAAGATGGGCTTGTTGTCCTTTTGAGCGAATTTGAGGAGCCTGTTATGCAGATCGAAATCAAAGCACGTCAATTTCAACTCACCGAAGCACTGCGTTTATTTGTGCTGCGCCGCGTGCAATTTGCCATGCGCCGTATCGGCGCTCAGGTGATGCATATCACCGTGCGTTTATCCGATATCAACGGGCCCAAGGGAGGCGTGGATAAGCGCTGCCAGCTCAATATCCGCCTGGAAGGACAGCCCGATATTGTGATTGATGACACAGAAACCGATTTATACACCGCGATTAAATGCGCTACCGAGCGCGCCGGACAAACGCTGCGGCGGAAATTACAGCAGTCGCACCGCGTTTCAGCTAAACGCGTTATATGGAAATATGCAGATGAATAATGTAATGAACGGTGGATTTCTGGCCAAAGCCATGACAGCCCTGCGCAATATTAAAACCCGTACCTGGGTGATGATTGCTGCGGCCATTTTCTTTGTGCTGGGTTTAATCCTTTGGGCCGTGATTTCTCTGCTTTCCTGGGCCTGGGCCCAGGGGGGTGAGCTGACCGAAACCGGTAAACGCCTGGGCGGCGAAGTCGTGGCCCAGGTGGGTGAGGTGGTGCCAGGGGTTAAAGAGCAGCTGGAGCAAGTGGTGCCGGGGCTGAAAGAGCAAATGGGGGAATGGATCCCCGAGGCAGAAAAAATTGCAGGCATGACAAAGACGGTGTCGCCGCAAGATGTCAGCGGTGCAGATATCGGCCCGGTGGCGCGTTTTCCCGGCTTAGTGCGTAGTTACTTTGCCAGAGATGCACAGCAGATGGAGGTGCGTTATGCCGGTTCTGGCGCTTTTGATCAGGTATTAAGCCATTATGTACAGGGCTATACCGCCAAAGGCTTTACCCAGGAGGTGATGTCTGCCAGCGCAGAAGGTGAGGTTCATCGGTTTAGCCAGGGTAAAGAATCGATTGAATTATCTCTTAACCGCCAGGCTTCTGGAAAAGTGGAAGTTCGTATTAAACAATTACCCGCAACCGTTTAAGTCATTGCCGCTGGCGTCTATGGTTGTATACAGGCGCAGCGGGCGTATTACGGCGCTAAAACGTAGTCAGTAAACCTTTTTTAATCTTTTTATAAGGAGTCCATCGGTGGATGCAGCAGTTTCAATTGGCGAGCCGTGGATGTGGGCAAGCTTTATCGGTTTTGTCCTCGTTATGCTGGCACTGGATTTGTTCGTGTTTGGCGGCAGCAAGGTACATAAAGTCAGCGTAAAAGAAGCGGCCAGCTGGTCTTTGGTCTGGATCAGCCTGGCTTTACTGTTTAATGCCGGAATGTGGTGGTATTTAAATGGCACGCTGGGGCCGGAAATTGCTGATCGCAAGGCGCTGGAATTCTTTACGGGTTATCTGATCGAGAAATCACTCTCTGTTGATAATGTCTTTGTCTTTTTACTGATTTTCTCGGCTTTCCATGTGCCGGCCGAATTTCAGCGCCGGGTGCTGGTCTACGGCGTGCTGGGCGCCATTGTGATGCGTGCGGTTATGATTCTGGCCGGTGCCTGGGTCGTGCGTGAATTTAACTGGGTCTTGTATTTCTTTGGTTTTTTCCTGGTGGTTACCGGTATCCGGATGCTGCTGATGGCGGAAACCGAGCCGGATATGACAAAAAATCCGGTCCTGAAATTTGCCCGCAGGCATTTGCGTATTTCAGATGATCACCATGGCGAGAAGTTTGTCGTGATGAAGAATGGCGTTCGTTACTTTACGCCCCTCTTTTTGGTGCTGATTCTGGTTGAAGTGTCGGATGTGGTGTTTGCGGTGGATTCGATTCCGGCGATTTTTGCTATTACAACCGATCCGTTTATTGTTTTTACTTCTAACATCTTTGCCATTATGGGCTTGAGAGCGTTGTATTTCTTATTGGCCGATATGGCCGACCGCTTCCATTTACTGAAATATGGTCTGGCACTGGTTCTGACATTTATCGGTACTAAAATGCTGATCATGCCGTGGTTCCATATGCCGGTACTGGTTTCGCTGACGGTGGTTGCAGTCCTGATTGCCGGCAGCGTGATGGCGAGTCTGTTTGTGACTCGTCACCGCAAGGTGTAAGGTGGTACAAACCTTATTCGTGTTGCATTTGGTCGTGTGACATGCCTGGCGTGGAGCAGCCAGCGGTTCTTAATGAGCTGCTGGCTGCTTTTTTGTTGGTCTTAGTAAGACCTTGTCGTGTCCGGTCCATGCCGCTCTGACGGCAGATTATTGTAAGGAATTGATGATGCGAGAGCTGACCGGCAGTCCCCTGGTGCGCCGTGTGTTGCTGGGCTTGTTTCTGCTGCTATTGGGGGCCGCCGTGATTTCGGTGCTGGCCCCGTTTATTGTGCCCATGTTATGGGCCGGCATCTTAGCCTTTGCTGCCTGGCCGCTTTATCTTTATTTTTTAAAAGTAATGGGCAACCGCTCTTTGCCAGCGGCGCTGCTGTTAACGCTGCTGATCTCGGCGCTGGTGGTGCTGCCGGTGATTTGGCTGCTGTTTTTATTGCGGGCGGAAAGCGGCCAGCTGGTGGAGCATATTGTGACGGAGCTGGCCAGCGGGCGGATCCGGCCACCGGCCTTTATCGCCACTTTGCCGCTGGTGGGCGCCGACTTGGCGGCCTGGCTGAGCTCGGTGCTGGCTGAACCGCTTCGTTTGCGTCAGGCCTTAAAAATGCATCTGGGCGATCTGGATTCCCATGCCCTGATGCTGCTGGGCGGGTTGGGTAAAAATCTGGCCAAGCTGGCTTTTGCCTTGTTTTCGCTGTTTTTTGTCTTTTTACACGGGCAAAGCATGGCGCAGCAGATCAGAACCATACTGATTTCTTTGCTGGGTGATCGTGCCGATGGCTATTTAAATACCGTGGCGCTGACCACCCGCGCCGTGGTTTACGGCATTGTATTAACGGCTTTGGTGCAAGGCGCCGTGGCCGGGCTGGGTTATTGGGTGGCGGGTTTATCGGCTCCGGCCACCTTGGCAGCAGTTACGGTGATGCTGGCGATGATCCCGTTTGGCACGCCGGTGGTCTGGGGCAGTGCGGCAGTCTGGCTGCTGTTTACCGGTGAAACGGCAGCCGGAGTGGGCTTATTACTTTGGGGCGTGCTGGTGGTGTCCTGGGTGGATAATATTGTCCGGCCATTG
>JBOFGM010000611.1:0-1582 GCA_051649105.1 Iodobacter sp.
TATCAAATTCAGAATTTAGCCAGCCACAATGGAGCCGGCGTTGCCAAAATTTTATATATTGGCAATCATGAACATTTGCTGACCGTAGAAAGCAAGTTGCGTGAGAAATATGGCCAGTCGCTGTATATCACCTTCTCTATGCCAGACTGCCTGGAAGTGATGGCCGCCGGCGTTTCTAAAGGCCATGCTTTGCAGGTTGTACTGGACCGCCTCAATTTATCTGCCGCCAACTGCATTGCCTTTGGTGACGGGCAAAACGATCTGGAATTACTCCAGACCGCCGGCCATCCGCGCCTGATGAGTAATGCCAATCCGCGTCTGGTGGCAGAGCTGCCGGATGTGCTGCAAATTGGCAGCAATAAGGAATCGGGCGTGGCCCGGCATTTACGCACCTTATTTTCCATGACTCACTAAGATGCCCCAAGGGAAGGCCCACCCTTCCCTTGTCTTTGCCTCATCCTTGTTCGCCCGCTACGGCGGCATTCCCCCTTTGCTCCTGCCCTGTTTAAAAACTTTTTCTTGCAGCCCTTTTTTTGTTCTGATATAAATAGTCCTAACACGAACTATTTAAGCATGCCTCCATGGAAAATTTCCAATTGACGATTCGCGAACTGGTCCGCTGCTATCAGGCTTTTGAGCAATTATCCAATCGCCATATTCGTGAAATGGATTTAACTCCCGCACAATTTGATATTGTGGCCACTTTAGGCAACACCCAAGGTATGACTTGTCGTGAATTGGGCGAAAAAACCCTGATTACAAAAGGGACTTTAACCGGTGTACTGGATCGGCTTGAAGCGCGTGGCATAATCAACAGAGAAACGATCAGCGAAGACCGGCGCAGTTTCCGGGTTTATTTAAGCCCGGCCGGTGAGGAAGTATTCAGTAACACCTTTCAAAAGCATCTGGACTATATGAAACCTTTTTTTGCCGCAGTGCCTGAGCAAAAATTAGCCGATATGACCAGTATGCTGGCGGAACTTCGCAGCAAGTTTCAAAACTAAGCAAGCCCCCTTACTTTCATAATCCTGTTGAAAAGTGACCAAAATGAGTAAAAAACAATACGATGGCGTTCAGGTCTTACTGCACTGGCTGGTGGCACTACTTATCTGTGCCGCATTTGGTCTGGCCTGGACCATGGACGATATGCCACTCTCACCGGCTAAATTTAAACTGATCTCCTGGCATAAATGGGCCGGTATTACGGTACTTGGCCTTGTTGCCATCCGTCTGATCTGGTTAAAGATCAAAGGAGCTCCGGCAGCAGACCCAGGCTTGCCCGCCTGGCAAAACAAAGTATCCACCGCCACTCATCACCTGCTGTACCTCTTAATGTTTGCCATGCCGCTTTCGGGTTGGTTAATGAGTTCAGCAAAAGGCTTTTCTGTGGTTTATCTTGGCCTTTGGAAATTACCCGACCTTGTTGCTAAAAATGAAGCGCTCGGGGACACCCTTAAAGGCGGGCACGAACTATTTGCCACAGTACTGCTGGTACTGATTGGTTTACATGCTGCGGCTGCACTCAAACACCACTTTATCGACCGGGACAGCATTCTGGCCCGCATGGTGCCCTTCCTGCGCA
>JBOFGM010000612.1:0-2578 GCA_051649105.1 Iodobacter sp.
AAGACTGGCCGCAGGCTGAATATAATATTGAAGGCAATCCCACACAAAATCTGATGGATTTTATCCGCCAGTACCGCCCGCATCAGGCGACTTTTGTGCCCGACAGCGAAGATCAGTTCACATCCAATGAAGGCTGGAATTTGCCCGCTGATATGGACCGGCTTCGTCCGCTGATTGCCGAATGCAAGGCGCTGGGCGTGCGTGTCAGCCTGTTTATGGATCCCATTCCTGCCATGATGCCGCTGGTGGCCGACCTGGGCGCTGATCGCATTGAGCTTTATACCGAAACCTATGCCGCAGCTTTTGGCACAGATACGGAAGCGCAGGTTTTAGCCGGTTTTACAGCCACGGCAGAAGCCGCGCTGACCGCGGGGCTGGGGATTAATGCCGGGCACGATTTAAACCGGGATAATTTAACGCAATTTTTGCAAAAAGTACCCGGCGTGCAAGAAGTCTCGATTGGCCACGCCTTTATGGCCGATGCTTTAGAGCTGGGTTATGCCGCAACCGTGGCCGGATATCTGGCCGCCATTAAGAATGCGGCCAATTAAGCAGCGCCCTTCCCTTTATTATAAAGGCTCCATCATGACTGATTATTTATCCCCGGAAGAAGTTGTTCAGGCCCGGTTGGATGCCTTTAATGCCCGTGATATAAAGGCCTGGCTGGCGACCTATGCGATAGATGCCAGACAGTTTTTATGGCCGGGTCAATTAGTGGCAACAGGCCATACGCAGATTAAGGAGCGCGCTGAAACACGGTTTCAGGAAGCTGATTTACACGCGCATTTAATTAAACGCGCCGTAATGGGTGATTTGGTCATTGATTCAGAAAAAGTGACTCGTCTTTTTCCGGACGGGCCCGGCTATATTGAGCTCACTTGTATGTATGAAGTGAAAGCCGGAAAAATACAAAACGCCTCTTTTATATTTGGCCGCCGCATTGATTAATAATCTGGTTTTGGAGCAAAGAAATGAAGCCACTGATTCTGCTGTTAAGCCTGGTTCTTGCCGCCTGCGGCCCTGCAGAGGCGCCTTCTCAGATTGCAAAACCACAGCGCGAAGCATTAGATAAAGCTAAAGCCGTTGATGATATGGTGCAAAAACAAGCATTGGATCAGAAACAAGCTGCCGATGAGGCCGGCAAATAGAGAAATGGCAATCCTTCTCTGGTCAAGTCCTTGTAAAAACGAGAAAATGCACGGTTAATCACCGCCTGCCTGTAGAACCATGCCCGCCAATCTGATCACGCAATTAACCTGGCGCACTTTATTGTTGCCGCTGGCCTTAGTTTTATTTGAATTCTCGACCTATATTGCCAACGATATGATTTTGCCGGGCATGCTGCATGTCACGCAGGAATTTAATGCCGGGCCGCATTGGATTCCCACTTCAATGACCGCCTTTATTGTGGGCGGCGCTTCATTGCAATGGCTGCTCGGGCCTTTATCCGACCGGATTGGCCGCCGCCCGGTCATGCTGACCGGCGTGATGTTTTTTATTCTGATGTGTTTGCTTACCCTGCTGACCCGCTCTATTGAGCAGTTTATTGTGCTGCGTGTATTTCAGGGTGTGGGCATGTGTTTTATTGGCGCGGTGGGTTATGCGCTGGTGCAAGAGTCATTTGATGAAAAAACAGCGATTAAAGTAACCGCACTGATGGCCAATGTGGCCATGATTGCCCCTTTGCTGGGCCCGCTGGCGGGAGCCATTATGATTGAGCTGGCTCCATGGCGGATGATTTTTGTGCTGATTGCCGCCGTATCTTTTGTGGCTTTTGTGGGTTTATGGTTTGCCATGCCTAAAACGGTGCCGGTTAAAGCGGGTACGCCATTTAAAATGAGCGATGTATGGCTGGATTATAAACAGGTCTTTAGTAATACTCACTTTTTAACCGGCGCGCTGGCCATGGGCCTTTGCAGCGTTCCATTACTGACCTGGATTGGTATTTCTCCGGTGATTTTAATTCAGGATGCCGGCCTTACCCCTATTGAGTTTGGTTACTGGCAAATACCGGTATTTGGTGCCTTAATTACCGGCAATTTCACCCTGGCTAAATTAACCAATCATATGCCGGTACGGCGGATTATTGCGCTGGGCTTGGTGCCGCAATTGTTTGGCCTTGCTTATTGCTTTATCAGCATGCTTTTCGCGCCGGAGCATTATATGTCTCTGGTTATTGGTATCAGTTTTTATGCCTTTGGCTGCGGGCTGGTGAATGCCGGTTTATTCAGACTGGTGCTGTTTTCCAGCGATATCAGCAAAGGCACCGTGGCGGCTGCATTTGGCATGATTACCATGGCTGTGTTTTGCCTGGGTATTGAAGGTATTAAAGCCGGGCATTTACTGGCTGGCAATCGCTTTTTTGCCACTGCCTTATTAATTGTTGGCGCTGTTTTTATATGGGCATTAAAAAAGTTTATGGATAAATACCAGGAAACCACGGCGCAGGTGGCTTAATTTTTTTCCAACGGGAAATAAAAAATGGATTTTTTAGCCGCGCATTGCCTGCCGGAGCGCTGGCAAAATCAAAGCAGTTTTACACTATTGCAATTTGATTTTGCCGACGCTCTTGGCTTAT
>JBOFGM010000613.1:0-2939 GCA_051649105.1 Iodobacter sp.
GCACGAATGCAGGTGCATTTGGGGGCAAAAAAGATTTTGCTCTGGTTGAAGTCGAAGGCGGTTTTGGTGGTGACTGGGGTGAGGCTTATGGTTTCTTTGATGTAGAGAATCCAACTAAAGCCGCCAGTGAATCTGATTCCCGTGATAATCGCCGTTATGTTGTTAAAGCGGTTGCTCGTTTTAATTTAGTGCAGGCCGGTTCCGTGCCTGTGCAGGCTTATGTACATATCTATGATTTGCGCGATGCCGGCACTCATTTCTTTACTCAAAACCGTGTATTGGGTTTAGGGACCAGTCTTTCTAATGGCAATTTCTGGATTAAGCCATTTATTGGTGCACATCAGCAATTGGATCAGAATATTGGCGCGCATGCTAATGGTGTAATGGCAGGTTATGTTGCGGGTTATAGTTTCTCCATGTTTGGCGAGTCATTTATGGCAACGCAATGGCATGAAACTGAATTTAACCGCAGCGATAAATTCCTGACTATGGGCAGCGCAGCGGGCGGCGTGACCAAGGGCGAATCAACCGGCCAGAATGGTGCGATTTCACTGTGGTGGAATGTCAGCAAAGAATTGACGACAGGCGTGCAATACCGCTATGCCGATCAGAAATTAGGTTCTGCAACTTATCAGAATGCCGTGATTTACACGACAAAATACAATTTCTGATTTTCAGAATGGTTAAAACCCGCCGCGGCGGGTTTTTTTATGTGCATCATCCTGCAAAGAATAATGCGGCAGATGCGTGAGCCGCAGCCCTTATTCAGAATGCCAGCGAAAGCGCGGCTGGGTTTCGCCATTGATGGTCACGGTTTCAGTAAACATGGCTAAAGGGCGTACCCAAAGGCCAAATTCGCCATAGAGCGCCCGGTAAATCACCATTTCTTCTTCGGTTTCACTGTGTTTCGCTTGCCCGGTCACTTGATAAAGCGCGCCTTTATAGTGCTGGTAAATGCCATTTTTAATGCTGCTCATTGTTTCTTTCCGCTTTGGGTGGTGGGACTGATGCGGCCACAGTTCTTGGCGCATCATGGGATAGCAGGTAAGATCCAGTAAGAATCTTTACGCTTATTGTATTGATGTAATCCATTTGAAGACTAGCAAAAGGTTGATCGGTATGAAGATAGCAGTGTTGCCAGGCGATGGCATTGGTCCGGAAATTGTGCGCGAAGCGTTGAAAGTATTGGCGAAGCTGCAGTCAGAGGGGCTGGAAATGGTGCTGGAAGAAGCGCCGCTCGGTGGTGCTGCTTACGATCAATATGGCTCGCCTTACCCTGAAGTCACTCAAAACCTGGCGCGCAGTGCCGATGCGGTGCTCCTGGGTGCTGTGGGTGGCCCGGCCTATGACAATCTGGATCGTCCTTTACGCCCTGAGCGAGGTTTACTGGCGATTCGTAAAGATTTAAGCCTGTTTGCCAATCTGCGCCCGGCCATTCTTTACCCGGAGCTGGCCAATGCCTCCACGCTGAAGCCTGAAGTAGTCAGCGGTCTGGATATTATGATTGTGCGTGAGCTGACCGGCGATATTTACTTTGGTCAGCCCCGCGGGATTCGTGTGAATGCGGCCGGTGAGCGTGAAGGCTTTAATACCATGCTGTATGCAGAATCTGAAGTGCGCCGCATTGCCCATGTGGCCTTTGATATTGCGATGAAGCGTAATAAAAAGCTCTGTTCGGTGGATAAGGCCAATGTGCTGGAAACCACAGAGTTCTGGAAAGAAATTATGATCGATGTGGCGAAGGAATATCCTGAAGTCACCCTGACCCATATGTATGTGGATAACGCCGCAATGCAGCTGGTGCGTAATCCTAAGCAGTTTGATGTGATGGTTACCGGCAATATTTTTGGCGATATTCTGAGCGATGAAGCATCGATGTTAACCGGTTCGATCGGCATGCTGCCGTCCGCATCGCTCGATGCCAACCATAAGGGCTTGTATGAACCAAGCCATGGTTCGGCACCGGATATTGCCGGCAAAAATATCGCTAATCCGCTGGCGACCATTTTATCGGTGGCGATGATGATGCGTTACAGCTTTAATCTGGAAGCGGTGGCATTGCGCATTGAAAGTGCGGTTAAAAAGGTGCTGGCCGATGGTTTGCGTACGGCCGATATCTATGAAGCCGGTACACAAAAAGTAAGTTGCTCAGAAATGGGCGACGCCGTGGTTGCCGCCTTGTAAAATAGTCGGCTGGACGTATTGACCTTGCAGGGCGCATATTGCGCCCTGTTTGTTTTATCAGAAGACATGCATCCTGGATGATGTTTTCAAAAGATTATGTAAATAAAAGGATTGGATCATGGCAGCAAAACCGCTTTCTCTGGCTGTAGTCGGAGCAAACAGCACTTCGGGCGAAACTTTATTAGAAGTATTGGGTGCAACATCGCAGTCATTTTCTACTTTCTACCCTTTAGCCGTGACCGATGAAGGCGAAATGGTTGAATTCCGCGGGCAGGATTTCCCGATTATGGGCGTGGAAGAATTTAACTGGGAAGTGCCTGATTTGGTGGTTTTCTGTGGCGAAGACCCTGATCTGGCTGCGCGTTTTGCCCAGGTGGCGGCCGATCTGGGCGCTGCCGTGGTGGATTTAAGTGGGGGTGCCAGTGTGCCGCTGGCTGAACCGGATGCTCGTTTAAAGCGGGGCGGTGTGGCGCGTATGCCGCATGAAGTCACCACTATTTTACTGCCGGTATTAAAGGCGCTGGCTAAAGCAGCACCGTTTTCCGGTCTGACCGTTACGGCTTTATTGTCGGTTTCGCAAGATGGTAAGCAAGGGATTGATGAGCTGTCGGAGCAAACCCGTGCTTTATTTGCGCAAAGTGAAGTGCAAATGCAGCATTATCCAAAGCGGATGGCCTTTAATCTGCATCCCTCTTTAGGTGCGGTGGATGAATATGGTGCGACAGCAGAAGAAAACCGCATTATTGCTGAAGTGG
>JBOFGM010000614.1:0-1064 GCA_051649105.1 Iodobacter sp.
TGATTGGCAATGGTTTGGATGCTGGCTTCACCCGCTAAATATTGCTGAACGACAAGAAGCTTGAATTGCGTTATGTACCTGGACATAAAAACACCCCAAAAGTAAGGACGGGTGTCCAACTTTTGGGGTGCAGTTCACAGAGGCGGGGTTTTTTTAATTGGAAAGGCTGATCAGATAATTACGCAGATTAATCCCTTTATTGGTAATTCCCAGCTTACTGCGCAAACTATTGCGGTGATTTTCTACCGTTTTAGAGGCCACGCTTAAACTCTGGGCAATTTCCTTGGTCGACATACCGACCTTAATAAATTTGGCCACCTGGACTTCGGACGGGGTCAGCAGGGAATACAGGCTGGTATCCAGTTCGGCATCATCGCTGACGGCCGAGGAAACAATGCCTTCGATCAGATCCAGACACATAATCAGAATCGGATCAGAAATAGAGGCTTTAACCTGGCGAATTTGCGGTAAATGCTGGCTGCGGATGCGCTCTAATACCTCGTCAATTTCGCCGCTGTTTTGCCATTCTCTGAATTCGGTCAGTGTTTCGGTCAGGCTGTAGAATTTGGCAAAATCCGGATTAGGAAAATGATCGTTATTTTCTTCTTCTAAAGCGCCCACTTCGATATGCCAGAGATTGTCTTTTACCCGGAATAAATGCAGTTTTAAATCCCGGTTATAGAATTTCCAGCCGTCGGAGCCGCTGACCGAGGTTTTAATCAGGGCTTTAATGGCGGCCAGATTATCCTGACCAATCAAAAAGCTGAAGTGATCCAGTTCGGTGGCATTTTCATGCGATGGATAATTGTGATCCAGAATTTTGCCTGAGCTGAAAAAACTGATCACAAAGATATTGCGATAGGCGAGCACATATTGAAATGAGCTGATTTTCATTTCAAGTTGATCTATTAATTGCTTGGTTTGCTCGTCTGTCATTCTTTTACTTAGGAGTGAATAAGGCGCACTGATATGCAGCGACTTATGTATTTTAGCTTAGCTGCCTGCTTATTGTGCGATTCAATGTTGCGCTGCGGTTAAAAGTCACCTTGTAGTAAAAAGCCTTT
>JBOFGM010000615.1:0-1644 GCA_051649105.1 Iodobacter sp.
CGTCCGGCACGGCACCGGCATAAGAATTGGTGATTTCAATAAAGTAACCCGCCACCCGGTTGTATTCAACGCGCAGCGTCGGGATACCGGTGCGTTCCCTCTCACGCGCTTCCAGTTGCAGCAAAAACTCGCCGCCATGGGTTTGCAGGGTGCGTAATTCATCCAGCTCACTGCTGTAGCCATCGGCAATCACACCGCCTTCGCGCAATACCACCGAAGGCTCGGTGCGAACGGCGGCAGTCAGCAGGGCCAGAATAGCCGGATCCGGCGATAAGGCCTGAGCCGCGGCATTAAAGAATTCATCTTGCGGCAGTACCGCCAGCAAACCAGGTAGTGCCGCCAGACTATCCCGCAAGCTGGATAAATCCCGGGGCCGGGCGCTGGAGAGCGCCACGCGGGCGGTGATGCGTTCCACATCGGCGATGCAGTCGAGCGCGGCATGTACCGGGGCAAAACGGGCGGTTTCCAGCAGGGCCGCAATGGCGTTTTGCCGCTGTAAAATCTGCCCGTGCGAGCGCAGCGGATGATGCAGCCAGTGGCGCAGTAAGCGCGAACCCATGCCGGTGGCGCATTGATCCAACAAAGAAAACAGCGTGGGCGATGTTTCACCGCGAATGGTTTCTGTCAGCTCCAGATTACGGCGGGTGGCGGCATCCAGTTCAATATACTGACTTTGCGTTTCGGTGCGCAGCCCGGCCAGTACCGGCAAGGCGCCGCCCTGGGTGCTGCGGACATATTCCAGCAAGGCACCGGCCGGCCCGAGAGCCAGCATGCCTTCTGCCACGCCAAAACCGGCTAAATCGTGGGTTTCAAAATGACGGGTTAAATTGCGGATCGCCGCCGCGGCTTCAAACTGCCATGGCGGCAATTTACGCACCACGGCCGGGCACTGCTCAAAGATGGCCAGTGCGGCATCATCGGCCACCAGAATTTCGGCCGGGCGCAGACGCTCCAGCTCAGAAGCCAGCTTTTCAACGGTGCTGTCCATCAGGGCAAAATCACCGGATGCTAAGGACAACCAGGCCATTCCCATCTTGCCGCGCGAGAAACTCAGCGCCAGCAAGCGGTTTTCTTGTTTGTCATCCAGCAGGGCTGTATCGGTCAGCGTACCAGGCGTTACCACCCGCATCACCTTGCGATCGACCGGGCCTTTGCCGGTCACTTCGCCAACCTGCTCACAAATAGCCACCGATTCGCCAAGGCGAACCAGCCGGGCCAGATATTGCTCGGCGGCATGATAAGGCACGCCGGCCATACGAATCGGCTCCCCGGCGGTCTGGCCGCGGGTGGTCAGGGTGATATCCAGCAATTTGGCGGCGCGCACAGCATCGTCAAAAAACAGCTCGTAAAAATCACCCATCCGGTAAAACAGCAGCTTATCGGGATGATCTGCTTTTAAGCGCAGATATTGCTGCATAAATGGCGTGTGCGTTGCTTTGGCGCTTTTAGCCTCAGTCTTATTTGGTTTATCCGCCATTACTCTTCCCCGGTGCAAACAAGCACCCATCATAAATTTAAAAACAAGCCCGTTGCAGGCCGTGCACGGGCCGTATTATCTGGCCTTGGCCGGCCCGCTGTCCACGGCGCAAACACGGGCTTATTACAGCAATAAAAAAAGCGCCATCCACGATGACGCTTTTTCAG
>JBOFGM010000616.1:0-14797 GCA_051649105.1 Iodobacter sp.
AAATGGCGACCCGGTCAGTACGCTGCGCGGACTGAAAGAGATGGGGATTGCAGACTTTATTTACCGGGCGTTCCCTGTGAACTTTAAAGTCTTTCACAAACCCGGCCCGGCCGCCGATGCCTACCGCCAGGCCATGGCCGCCAATCCCATTCTGCAGATGATGCAACAATGGCCCGCCACCAGCGCCATGGCACAAACCATTAAAGATGCCACGCAGCTGGCCCATGCCAGTGCCACTCCCAGCAATCTGAGCAGTAAATCTCTCGGCCTGTGCGCCCATGTGCCCTTTGCCGAACAAATTATCGACTTTAGTGCCCTGCAACAGGACGGGACGGATTTCTGGCTGAATGCTTATAATCTGAGCCAGCATCAAATGGAAAACTGGTCACGCAAACAGATTGATATCCCGCATTTACAGGCCGCGTTATCTTTCCCTTATTTATATCCGCCCACAGAAATCAATGGCGATTTTTATATTGAAGGCGCAGCCATTGATTGCCTGAATTTTAAAGATTTGCGTAAAAACTATCCTGATCTGGAAGAGATTGTGGTGTTTGATTTACTGGGAGCCGAAAAACTATTACGCAAACCTAAAGATTTATACGATGCCTGGGTCATGTCGATTCTGACCCCACTGGTAGAAATTTCGCGGGACGATATTAAACTCTTTGAAGCGCTGCACAGCGAGGGAATTAAGCTGCATAAAGTCCCGCTGATTGACGCCATTGCTGAGGAAAATCTGCCGGACGTCTTTGACTGGTCCAGAAGCAATATGGACCGGCTGTACAGCGTGGGATATGCGGCGGCAAAACATTATGCCAAAGCGCATCTGAAGCATATGCAAAAGTAAATTAGTCTTTCCTGGATGAATTTAAATAAATCACTGAGCGCTGATTTAAATTCAAGGTTTTCACTTCAGATTCCAGCCACTGATTAAATAAGCGGCGCTGCAAACCACTCGCTTGCGCCGCTTGTAAAGCCTGCTCAATCTGATCACGCAGCTTTGGATAATGAGGGGAAATATAAAAAACAAAATCCCGCTCATAACTCAGCAATAAATGGGGTTCTATTTCCAGATCAGGGTACTGGGCAATTTCCACCGCCGCCTCGATGGCTCCCCGTGGCAAATAATCCACACCACGATCTTTAGCGCCGATCAGTTTATATAAAACCTGCCAGTCACCGCTCTGCTCATACACAGGCAAATGGTTTTCTTTCCAGATGGCCACATCCAGCCATCCCTGCGCCATTCCGGCCCGCTTATTACTTAACTGCAAATCTCTCAGATTGTGTATATGGGCATAGGCGGCAGACTCCCCTTTTTTGACCAGCAAGACGCGCTGACCAATCAAGCCAAAAGTTAAAGGGATATTAACCCGCAAAAACTGCCGGTCACGCTCAGCCGTTTGCAACAACCAATGCCCTGACAAGCCACCATTCTCCAGCTGCTTATAAATTCGGACCAGCGGCATATCCGGCTCGGGAATCACGCGAACCTGATGCCCCTGGGCCTGCAATGACTGCAGCACTAACTGATGATAATACTGATGCTGCTGATCGCGGCGGCTCATCAGATGGATATCCAGCGTCTCTGCACTGGCAAAGGCCGCCAGCAAAAGCCATACACCCAAAATCAGCTTCATTGGCAAACTCCCGCTTTTCATGATTCAAAGCATAGATGATGAGATGAGTAAATCATGCTTCTTTGGGCCGGCAGCCATAATCCTGACTATGATTGAAATTCAGCAAAAAATGGATTTGCTCAATGCCTTATTTAATTCGCCTGATGCGTCTGCTCAGCTATCCCGCCCGGTTTGCCGTCATGGGGCTGGTCACAGCCATCGGGATTTGCTTTCTGGGCTACTCGCTTTACACCGTCACCGAAACCAACCGCATTTTTTCTGCCCGCGAGCTGCAGGGCATGAGCTATATCCAGCCATGGCTCAGTTTACAGGCACAATTGCAACCCTTACGCCCCGCCGGGATAGCCGGTATTGCCGCTGACAGCCACAACTGGGCCGGCGAGATAGAAAAAACACTCAACAGCCCGGCTCAGCAGCAATTAGTCAGCGATCTGGGGTTCACCACACAACGGGATGCTCTGCGTAAAGCCTGGGAAGAATTTCAGAAACAAAACACCGCCGATCCCAAAACCATTGAACAAAACTATGCCCGCTTATCCGGTCTGATCACCCAGCATATTGCTGACGCCTGCGATCAATCCAATCTGACGCTGGACCCGGATATCGACAGCTACTACCTGATGGATACGGTTTGTTTCCGTCAGCCGGCTTACCAGGACTTTATCGGCGAACAAATGGCCCGCGCTGCGCTGGCCCTGAAAACCGAACTGCCCGGGCAAACGGTGCGCTTAATTGAGCTGCGGCCACTGGCCCGGCAAAATATGGAGCTCAGTACCGGTAATCTGCTGCGGGTCAGCCACTACAATGCCACACTGAATCAGCGTTTTGATACCGGTCTGAGCGAGCTGAACAGCCAGTACAGCAAATTGCAGACCGAGCTGAGCCCGGAAGCGCTGACTGACAAAACGCCCGCCATTCTGCCGGCCCTGTTACAGCAACATACAGAGGGCAGCAAGGCGCAAGAGGCTCTGAATGTAAAGCTGCAGGATGCTTTAAACGGGCTGCTGCAGATCCGGGTGAATGATCTGACCGCGCAGCGTAACCGTTATATCACCGCAGCCATTGTCACCCTGCTGGTGATTACCCTGCTGGGCTGGGCCTTTTACCGGGCCTTAAGTATGCAACTGGGGCGCGACCCGAACACCGTGGTCGAGCTGGTCAGGAAAATTGCCTCCGGTAATCTGGCCGTCCCCATCCCCCTGTCGCCGGATGGCAGCTTATTGCAGGCGATCGACAGCATGCAAAAAGATTTGCGCAGCTTAGTCGGGGAAACCCAAACGGCCACCAGCCAGCTGGAAGAGATAGCCGCTCAATACAGCCAGTCGATGATCAGTATTACGGATATGACTATCCGGCAAAGTGATGCCACCCAGGCCGTTTCCAGCTCGGTCGAGCAGCTGTCGACCAGTATTGCTGAAAGCGCCTCCTATGCGGAGCACGCCCTGACTCTGGGGGCCGATTCTGAACAGCAAGCCATTCACAGCGTGGCCGATGTGAATCAGGCCTTTGGGCAGATGCGGCAAGTGGCTGACAGTATTAATCAGGCATCAGAGCATATTGATCTGCTCAGCGCCGATTCGGCACAAATTTCCTTGCTGGTGGGGGTGATCCGTGAAATTGCCGATCAGACCAATTTACTGGCGCTGAATGCCGCTATTGAAGCCGCCCGGGCAGGGGAAGAGGGGCGTGGCTTTGCCGTTGTGGCCGATGAAGTCAGAAAACTGGCAACCCGTACATCGGATGCTTCGGCAGAAATCGTCAGCGTTTTAGCCAAAGTGCATCAATCAACGCAAAAAGCCGTCAGCTCCATGCAACAGAGTGTGACTGAGGTGGAGAAAAACAGTGGCTCCGCCGACAGAGTCTGCAGCTCGGTCAATACCATGCATGACAAAATGAAAGAAGTGCTGGATCAGCTGCATGCAATCCGCAATACACTGGCCGAACAGAAATCAGCCAGCCATCAGGTTGCACTGCATATTGAGGCCATTGCCACCGATGCTCAAAGCAGCCGCAACAGCTCAGAAAATGGCCTGCATGTTTCGGCCGAGCTGCAAAAAGTGGCCGCCCATTTACAAAATACGGTGCGTAAACTGAAGGTTTAAAGCGGGATCAGCGGCTGATGGGTTTTCGCTGAAAAACCCAGACGCCGGCTTTAAGCTCAGGTGGCAGCACCAGCTTGCTCAGAGCGGTGTCTTCAGACCAGTTAAACGCGGTCTGCGCTTCATAATCCGCCCAGTTGCCGGTAATAAAGCGCGAATGGCTGCCAATCACAATATAGGTTTCAATACTGCGGCTGCGGAACAGCTGCTTTTCAAAACGATTACCCGATGGCGGCCAGGAACAAATCACCACCTGTGGATTAAACCGCGCCACTGCCGCCGTTGCATCCAGCCGCTGAACCGCCTCTGGGTATTGCACCACCTTCCCCCAGCTAAAATCATCACTGGCGGTCACCGCCACCCCCTGCTCCGCCAAAAAACGGCTGAGCGTGCCGTCACCCGCCGCAATTTCCAGGCAGCTGCGCTGACCTATCAAAGAGGCAAGGCCGGCAATCAGCTCACGGCTGTAAAAACAATAAATACCGCGTTTTTCCACCAGCGGCATTAAAAGGCGTTTTTGCCATAACAGCGGCCAAATGCATTTAAAAGAGCGCATCGATACCGGCTTTCTGACTAAATCATGCTTAAACAGTAATTTCTGCGCCAATACGCCATTAAATAAATTAAACCGGACTTTGCCCTTATGCACGCCTGTCGCCGCAGAAAAAGCATATTGGCGTAATGCCAGCTCGGTCATGCGCTGGCGGATCTGTGCCCGGACAAAATCAGCAAAGGCACGGCCATTTCGCTCTCCGGATAAAAACCGGGGATCCGGCTTGATCCGGGTGGAAGACTTGCCAACCAGTGCCTTTAATTCAGCCGGATCCCTCCGGGCAAACACCCCGGCCAGCTCATCCCGCACCAGTAGCCAGTCTTGCGGGCAGGCTTCGGTCAGGGCACGAAAAGAGGGCCCGCTTTGCAGCCATTGCCACTGTTGTTCGGGATTTTCAGGGTTCAAGCGGCAGACTCCGGATCACAATATGTGGTCATTGTGAATCAGCCATAAAAAAATGCAAACCGGCGAACCGGTTTGCATAAAAGGAGAGTGCTACTGCCCGGCCGGGCTGCCGCTTATTTACCGCCCAGAGTTTCCAGAACTTCCCACTTACCGCCCTTCACTTTATAAACGGTCAGGCTGCCATCCTGTAAATCGCCCTTTTCATCAAAACTGATATTGGCGGAGGTCACACCGCTGTGCTTGATTTTAGCCAGTACAGGCAGATATTTAGCCGGGCTGGCCGAGCCGGCAGTTTGCATTGCCGCCAGCATCAGACGAGTCGAGTCATAACCGTAAGGGGTATAAATTTCTAATTCGCCATATTTGGCTTTATAACGGGCAGCAAATTCTTTTCCACCCGGCATGGCTTCCAGCGGCTGGCCTGCCAGCGCGGCAATCGTGCCTTCACCATCCTGGCCTGCCAGCTTCAGGAAGGTATCAGAGCGGGTCATTTCGCCCGAAACAATCGGCGCATTAATGCCCAGACGTTTTTTCTGCCGTGTCATCGGGCCGGATTGGGCATCGGTGCCACCGTAGAAAATCACATCCGGTTTAGTGCCTTTAATGGAGGTCAGAATCGAAGTGAAGTCGGTTTCTTTATCGCTGGTAAATTCACGTTTAACAATTTCTGCCCCGGCCGCCTTGGCCGCTTTTTCAAACTCATCGGCCAGACCCTGGCCATAGGCAGAACGGTCATCAATAATGGCAATCTTTTTAGCGCCCAGCTTTTCAACCGTATATTTGCCAATCACCGAGCCCAGTTGTGAATCAGACGTCAGCGAACGGAAAGTGGTTTTAAAGCCTTGAGCGGTATAGGCAGGAGCCGTCGCCATGGCGATTTGTGGCAGCCCGGCATCTGAATAGATTTTAGAGGCAGGGATGGCGCAACCCGAATTAAAGTGGCCGATAATCCCGGCAACCTTGGCGTCCACAAACTTTTCGGCAACCTGAGTGGCCGTTTTAGGATCGGCCATATCATCTTCAGCCACCAGCTCAAATTTAACGGGTTTGCCGTCTAAAACCGGTTTGCTTTCATTGACATCATCAATCGCCAGCTGCACCCCATTTTGGTAACCCTTACCATAGTGAGCCTGAGGCCCGGTCAAAGGTGCAGCAAAGCCAATTTTCACCACAGCAGAATCGTTGCTGGCCGCAACGGGAGCAGGTGTTGATGCAGTAGTAGTGCTTTCTGGCTTTTGGCCACAAGCAGTCAGTGCCAAAGCCAGCGCGGCGGATAAAACCGCCGATTTTTGAACGAATTGCATAAACAAAACTCCCCTGTGTGTGTTTATGCAATGTGGCTGGGTTCAATTTTTACAGCAATCGGGGGTTTCCTGAACAGACGCTTTTTTCAGGCTGTTTAAAACGGCCAGCAAAAGCTTCAGAAAGCATAACGCCGGCTAAAGCCGGCGATTTTGCAGCGATCTGAATCAAAGATCGGGTAAACCAATTAAACGCTCAAACAATAAATCAGGCTTTTAACTGTTGTAACTGTTCAATGCTTGGAGCAAAAAAAGCAGCGCCTGTCACCGCCCGGGTGAAATTTAATAAATGATCCACCCTGCCATCCGATGTGGGAGCCACCATCCGGGTCAGCATTTTTTCAAAAACAACCGGCGTTTTACAGTAAGAAATAAAATAAAGTCCTTTATCCCCGCCAGGCTGGCCATAGGGCATGGAGTGACGCAACATTGCCAGTTCTTCACCGTCTTCTTCAATAATCACCCGGCTGATATGTGCCGTGTGCGGACGGTCTTCATCCGGTAATTCTTCATTGCTTTCTTTGGTGCGGCCAATCACGGTTTCTTGCTGACGCACCGGCAGTTTTTTCCATTGCTCCATACGGTGCACATAGCGCTGCACATGGATATAACTGCCACCGGCCCAGCTTTCATCCGTATCGCCGACTAAAGCCACTTCGGCGCGCTCATCGCCTTCCGGATTTTCTGTGCCATCGACAAAACCAGTCAGATCGCGGCTGTCGCGATAGCGAAAACCATGCTCGGTTTCGATCACTTCCAGCCATTCCGCCATATCGGCGGTCAGCTGATCTGCCAGCTCATGCAAGAGATCGTAACGCTCACCCCGCAGATGCAGCAGCACATCCACATCGCTGGATGGCGCAGGATGAATAGCTCCTGAGATGGAGGGAAAACCACGCAACAGCACGGGTTTGCCATGATAGAGCTCGGGCCAGACGTGCGATCCAAACGCCACTACGGAGCTGGCCTGTGCATCTTCAGCCTGTAAATTTTTAATCCGGCCCGGCACGCTGGCCAACAAGGCCTTCAGCCGGGCATCAGCCCGCCGCCCAAGCCGTCTTCTGAGCAAAACAAAGAGAGCGTGGCTGTTAGCAGGGGGGAGAATTCCACTTTGTGGCGTCATGCAAGTTTTCCTTGGGCAAATTTCCATATTTCCGGCAGCCAGCGGGCAAAATCAACAAAACTATGATCGCCCCCCTCAATAATGGTCTGGCGACATGCTGAGTAATAGTCCACTCCGGCCTGATAATCCAAGACTTCATCGCCGGTTTGAGTCAGCAGCCAGTAACGTTCGGGATGACGCGGCTCCCGTTCAAAAGTTTTTAATTCGTCATAAAACCGGGCATCAATAATATGGATTTCTCCGGTCTGATAATTACTCTGCGGCCCAAGATACTGGTTAATCCTTTCATAAGGATGTACCGCAGGGTTAATCAGTACCGCCCTGCAAGAAAAAGTTTCAGCTGCCCAAGTGGCAAAAAAACCACCCAGCGAGCTACCCACCACACAAATATCCTCATGGGCCAGCCGGAAAAACAATCCTTGCAGCATCACGCCGGCCTCGATCGGATCCATTGGCAGCTGGGGGCAATGAAAATACTCTCCCCTTCCCTGCTCTGCCATCCAGGCCGCCATTTCCTGAGCTTTCTGCGACAGAGGGCTGGATAAAAAACCATGGAGATAAATGATATGCGGGTATTCGCTCATTTTTATGCAGGCCGTAGTAATGTGGAGCCTTGTGTTTTACGTGCCGCTAAGTCTTCATGGGCCTGTGCTGCGTTTTGCAGAGTATAGCTCTGACCAATTTCTGGCTTAACAAAACCCAGTCTGACCGCATGGAAATAATCCGCAGCCGTATTCAGCAGCTCTGTTCTGGTTGAGGTGTAATGACCCAGTGTAGGACGTGTAATGAAAAGTGACCCCTTTTGCGCCAAAATAGCCGGTTCAAATGGCGGAACAGGCCCGGATGCATTGCCAAAGCTGACCAGCATGCCCCTTGGTGACAAACAATCCAGCGAGCCGGCAAAGGTATCTGCCCCTACTCCATCATAAACAACAGAAACACCTTTTCCGCCGGTTATTTCACGCACACGCTCAACAAAGTTTTCTGTTTTATAGTTGATCACGTGATCGCAATAAGCAGCAGCTGCCGCGGCTTTCTCATCGGACCCCACCGTGCCAATCACTTTTGCACCCAGTTCACGCGCCCACTGGCAGGCAATTTGCCCAACCCCGCCGGCAGCAGCATGAATTAAAATACTCTGGCCGATATGCACCGGGAATGTATGTTTCAGTAAATACTGAGCCGTCATGCCGCGCAATAAAGTGCCGGCTGCAATTTCATCGCTGATTCCGGCAGGCACAGGAACCAGCTTATCTGCCGGCATAAGCCGGTGCGAAGCATAGGCCCCCACGGCACCACCGGCATAAGCCACCCGGTCGCCCAATTTAAACTCAGTCACGCCGGCACCCAGTGCTTCAATCACACCGCATGCTTCCACTCCCAGACCAGAGGGCAGAGTCAGCGGATAAAGGCCTGAGCGATGGTAAGTATCAATAAAATTGACACCAATAGCTGTTTGACGCAATAACACTTCACCAGCTTGTGGCGCGGCCAGTTCCAGCGTTTCCAGCTGCATTACGCTGCTGTCGCCATGGGCATGGATACGAATGACTTGGGCTTGCATCGCAGTTCCTTTTAATTAAGCATCTTGAGTATATGAAGCTGACAAAGTTATCCAGCTCAGCACAAATAATAAAAGTACAAACCATAGCGCTACTGCAAGCTTACTGCACCGGAATTATTTGAGGTTAGTATCGCTTGCTTATAACGACGGTTTTGCGTGGTAAAATTCCCAGTTTTGCAGCCGCATCAGAATAGGACAGTCCATGAACCGCCCCCTGAGTCTTAAGTCAGAACTACAAAACCAGCTCCAACAGCGCATTCTGATTTTGGATGGCGGCATGGGCACGATGATCCAGGCTTATGATCTGCAAGAAGCAGACTATCGCGGCACTCGCTTTGCTGACTGGTCCTGCGATGTAAAGGGCAATAACGACCTGCTGGTGCTGAGCCAGCCCCAAATCATCCAGGAAATTCATCAGGCTTATCTGGATGCCGGTGCCGATATTATCGAAACCAACAGCTTTAATGGCACGTCGATTGCCATGGCTGACTATGAAATGGAAAGCCTGGTCTGGGAGCTGAATTTTGCCGCCGCTAAGCTGGTTAAAGAGCTGTGTATAGCAGAAACGGCTAAGAATCCTCGCAAACCCCGCTACTGCGCCGGTGTATTAGGCCCCACCAACCGCACCTGTTCGATCAGCCCGGACGTGAATGATCCGGGTTATCGCAATGTGACCTTTGATGCCTTGGTTGAAAGTTACTTAGAAGCGATTGATGGTCTGGTGAAAGGCGGCGCTGACCTGCTGCTGGTTGAAACCATCTTTGATACCCTGAATGCCAAGGCCGCCGTTTTTGCCATTAAGCAGTATTTTCATCAAAATCAGATTGCAGAAGCCGATCAGTTGCCGGTGATGATTTCCGGCACCATTACCGATCAGTCGGGCCGTACCTTAACCGGGCAAACCACCGAGGCGTTTTATAACAGCCTGCGCCATGCCGACGCCCTCAGCTTTGGGCTCAATTGCGCGCTGGGGCCGGATTTATTACGCCAGTATGTGGAAGAAATGAGCCGGATTTCCGAAACCTTTGTTTCGGTCCATGCCAATGCCGGTCTGCCCAATGCCTTTGGTGGCTATGATCTTGATCCGGTGATGATGGCCGAATCCATCCGTGAATGGGCGCAATCGGGGCTGATCAATATTGTTGGCGGCTGTTGCGGCACCACCCCGGCCCATATTGCGGCCATGTATCAGGCCGTAAAAGACCTGCCTCCCCGTGCCCTGCCGGAGATTGAAGCCAAATGCCGCTTATCCGGGCTGGAGCCGTTTAATATTGGCGACCACGATCTGTTTGTAAATGTCGGCGAGCGCACCAATGTCACCGGCTCCAAAGCCTTTGCCCGGCTGATTTTAAACGGCGATTATCCACAGGCGCTGGTGGTGGCCAGACAGCAGGTTGAAAACGGCGCACAGATTATTGATATCAATATGGACGAGGGCATGCTGGACGCCCATAAGGCCATGGTGACCTTTTTAAATCTGATCGCTGCCGAACCGGATATCAGCCGCGTGCCGATTATGATCGACTCCTCCAAATGGGAAGTCATCGAGGCCGGCTTAAAGTGCGTGCAAGGCAAATGTATTGTTAATTCGATTTCTATGAAAGAAGGCGTCGATGCCTTTAAGCGTCATGCCCGGCTGGTTAAAGCCTATGGTGCCGCCGTTATCGTGATGGCTTTTGATGAGCAGGGCCAGGCTGACAGCTATGCACGCAAAGTAGAAATCTGCGAGAAAAGTTATCGGATTCTGGTGGATGAAGTGGGCATGGATCCGGCCGATATTATTTTTGACCCGAATGTCTTTGCGGTGGCCACCGGGATTGAAGAGCATGCCCGTTATGGTCTCGACTTTATCGATGCCACCGGCTGGATTCACCAGAATCTGCCGCATGCCAAGGTCAGCGGCGGGGTGTCGAATGTTTCATTCTCCTTCCGCGGCAATAACAAGGTGCGTGAAGCAATTCATGCGGTCTTTCTCTATCACGCCATTAAAAAAGGCATGACGATGGGGATCGTGAATGCCGGCGCACTGGAAGTGTATGAAGAAGTCCCGCGCGAGCTGCGTGATCTGATTGAAGATGTGGTACTGATGCTGCCCGCCGGCACCAGTGCCGGTGCGCCGCTGACCAGCGGCAATCTGGATGTGACCGAGCGGCTGATTGAAATTGCCGAGCGCTTTAAGGGCGAAGCCCACCAGGCCAAGGGTGAAGACCTGAGCTGGCGCAATGGCACGCTGCAGGAGCGGATTACCCATGCACTGGTTCGCGGCAATACCACCTTTATCCTGGAAGACGCCGAAGAAGCCCGTCTGGCGGTAGAACGCCCGATCCATGTGATTGAAGGCGTGCTGATGAATGGGATGAACCATGTGGGCGATTTATTTGGCTCGGGCCAGATGTTTCTGCCACAGGTAGTGAAATCCGCCCGTGTGATGAAAGCCGCCGTCGCCCATCTGGAACCCTTTATTGATGCCGAAAAAATTGCCATGGGCCTGCAGGATGCACCCGCCAAAGGCAATATTGTGATGGCCACGGTCAAGGGCGATGTGCACGATATTGGTAAAAACATTGTGGGCGTTGTGCTGCGCTGTAATAACTACAAGGTGACCGATCTGGGCGTGATGGTGCCGGCGCAAAAGATTCTGGATACCGCCAGAGAAATTGGTGCCGATATGATCGGGCTTTCCGGCCTGATTACCCCTTCGCTGGAAGAAATGAGCCATGTGGCCAAAGAAATGCAACGCCAGGGCTTTGATATTCCGCTGCTGATTGGCGGAGCCACCACATCCAAAGTGCACACCGCCGTTAAAATTGAGCCGGGCTACAGCAACGGGCCGGTGGTTTATGTACCGGATGCCAGCCGCGCCGTTGGCGTGTGCTCTAACCTGCTCAGCGACGAGCTGAAAGGCGAATTTTCCACCAAGCTGCGGGCCGAATATCAAAACATCCGCACCATTCATGAAAATAAAGGCAAAAGTAAGCTGTTGCCGCTGGCCGTGGCCCGCGCCAATGCCTTTACCATTGACTGGACCGGCTATACCCCGCCCAAACCCAAAAAACTGGGCGTGATGCGTTTTGAAAATGTGCCGCTGGCCGATATTGCCCCCTATATCGACTGGAGCCCGTTCTTTAATGCCTGGGAGCTGGCCGGTAAATATCCGCGCATTCTGACAGATGAAGTGGTGGGTGAAGCCGCCACCGCGCTGTTTGCCGATGCTCAGGCACTGCTGGCCCAAATGATTGCCGGTGCCTGGGTGCAGGCCAATGGGGTGGTCGGGCTGTTTCCGGCGCAAAGCCTGGGCGATGATATTGAAATCTATCATCCGGAAAGCGGCGAAAAACTGATGACCTGGCATAATTTGCGCCAGCAAAATGCCAAAGCAGCCGCCAAGCCCAACTGGTGCCTGTCGGACTTTATTGCGCCTAAAGACAGCGGTGTGCAGGACTATATCGGTGCCTTTGCCGTTACCGGCGGCCTGAATATCGACCAGCATGTGGAACGCTTTGAAAAAGCGGACGACGACTATAACGCGATTATGGTTAAAGCGCTGGCCGACCGTTTTGCCGAAGGCTTTGCCGAATATATGCATGAAAAAGTGCGTACCGAACTCTGGGGCTATGCACCGGATGAAGCACTGCATGTGGATGACTTAACCAATGAGAAATACCAGGGCATCCGCCCGGCACCGGGTTATCCGGCCTGCCCGGATCACACGCCTAAAACCGGTTTATTTGACCTGCTGGATGCACCGGCCATTGGAATGACGCTCACCGAAGGCTATGCCATGCTGCCGACCGCCGCGGTCAGTGGTTTCTATTTCAGTCATCCGGAAGCCAGATACTTTGCCGTTGGCAAAATAGAAAAAGATCAGGTTGAAAGCTATGCCAGCCGGCGGGGTGTCAGCATGGAACAAGCTGAACGCGATTTAGCGCCAAATCTGGGCTATAGCCACTGATCGGGCTGATTTGATCTGCTAAGGGCACGCTGATGGCGTGCCCTTTTTTATTGGAAAAAAGATCCGTACCCGGCCCATTATCTATAGCGTTTATAACGGGCGACGTTTTCAGAGCGAAACGCACTATATTAATTTTCCCTGACCGTAGTCAGCTCCAAACCACCAGTCTGGCAGGCATCTGCTGTTAAACTGGCTGTTTACAGGAAGACTGCCATGCCTCATTCCCATCGTTTTTCAGACCCCGAAATTGAAAGCCTGACCCGGCTGATGAGCCAGAGGCGCGATATTCGTCAGTTTAAACCGGGCGCACTGCCGGAAGGATTAATGGCCAGACTGATTGAAGCGGCCCAGATGGCCCCTTCGGTAGGGTTTATGCAGCCATGGCGCTTTCTGCACATCACCGACGGCCCGCTGCGCCAGCAGGTGCACGCGCTGGTAGATGCCGAGCGGGAACAGACCTCGGCCGCACTGCCAAGCCGCCAGCAAGAGTTTATGCGCTTAAAAGTGGATGGGATTGCCGATTGTGCCGAAGTGCTGGTGGTGGCCCTTATGGACGGGCGTGAAAAGCATATTTTTGGCCGTCGCACTCTGCCAGAGATGGATCTGGCCTCCGCATCCTGCGCCATTCAAAATATGTGGTTACTGGCACGGGCGGAAGGGATCGGGATGGGATGGGTTTCTATTTTTGATCCGGCCGATCTGGCCAGCCTGCTGAAAATGCCAGAAGGCGCTAAACCGATTGCCATTTTGTGTCTGGGGCAGGTAGAAACCTTTCCGGAAAAACCCACGCTGGAGCGTCTGGGCTGGGGCAACCGGCTGGAGCAGGAGCAAATCTTTTTTGAAAACTGTTGGCCGGAAGGCGATCACAGCACCCCGATCAGCTATTAAACAGACATAAAAAAAGCCGCTTTTCAGCGGCTGTTTTTATGTCTCTGGCAGGGGAAGAAGGATTCGAACCTTCGCATGTCGGAATCAAAATCCGATGCCTTAACCAACTTGGCGACTCCCCTGAAGAGAGCGGCATATTACATGAACGAATTCCGTTTGTGAAGCAGAATATGAAACTTTATCAGTCACCCGGTAAAACGCCCCTCTTGCAGCGCGCTTTTTCCTCACTCTGACAGGCATTGGAGCCAGCCAAAAAAACCAATAATCACGGTGGGTAGTCACTATGCCACCACTACAAAATCTTTCTTATTACTTTCTTCTTTATTGTTTATTTCTTTCCATATACCATCATCATAGAAAAGTAAGTACTAACATAGACAAGGTGAGGTATGGAAAAGACAGAAGATCTGGAGTTATTCTTTGAGCAGTTTTCAAAAGTTTATGCCCGTCTGGACGCAGATGGCGTAGCAGATCTGTTTTGCTTGCCCTTTTTTACCCTGATCAATGGTGAAAAGACCGACTGGCCTAAACAGGAAGAGCTGTATCACACCACTTGCATTTTATTTGACTGGTATAAACAGCAGGGCTTTCATAATGCCCGCTATACCATTCTCAGTATGCTGAAACTCAATAAGGATCTGGCTACGGCAAGGCTGCGCTGGCGGGTTATTTTAAGCGATGGCAGCCCGTGGGAGTATTGCACCAGCTATCAGCTGAAACGGATTTATGGCGAATGGAAGCTGGCCGGGGTGATTCAGTTTGAAGAAAAAATCGCCGCACCACAGCCAAGCCATATCCATGCGCAAGCCCCCTTGCTGGTGCGGGCAGAGCATGAATTACGGCATTTAATTGAACTGCCGGAGCACGCAGAAATTGAGCTGGAAGAGTAATCGCAGAGCCGCTTAAGGTAATATGGCGTTTTACCCGCCTTATACTCCGTGATGCCAGATCAAGACATTCCCTCGCCCTGTATTAATCAATGCAAGCTGGATGAGAGCACCCAGACCTGTACCGGCTGCCGCCGGACACTGGAAGAAATTCGACTCTGGTCCCGTGCCGGCAATGCAGAAAAAGCGCAGATTCTGCAGCGGCTGGCCAGTCTGCCCTTAGTTCAAAAAGAGAAGCAGTGTGAGCGCTGTGGGGCGGGCTTCAGTTGTGGCAGCGGCGGTAAAAACGGCTGCTGGTGCATGGATTTACCCGCCGTTTTAAGCGTCACCATGGCCAATGGCGATTGTCTTTGCCCCGCCTGTCTGCAAGCCACAATACTCA
>JBOFGM010000617.1:0-3548 GCA_051649105.1 Iodobacter sp.
GGATTCGGACTGCATTTCTAATAAAGATTGCAGCCATTGATGGGTTTTTTTCTGCACATCAGAAAAGCCTTCATCGCCGCTTTTATACATCCAGTGGCTGGCCACGCCGGCGTCCGCTATCCGGTGCATATCACCGGAGCGAATCTGAATTTCAATCGGCGTGCCATAAGGGCCAAATAAAGTGGTATGCAGGCTCTGATAACCATTGGCTTTAGGAATGGCAATATAATCTTTAAATTTGCCGGGAATCGGCTTATATAAGGCATGCAATGCGCCCAGCGTCAGATAACTGGTCGGCACATCTTTAACAATTACCCGGAAAGCATAGATATCGAGTACTTCAGAAAAACTCAGTTGTTTTTCCTGCATTTTGCGATAAATGCTGTAAAGATTCTTTTCCCGCCCGGTGACGCTGGCTTCAATTTTAGCAGCCGATAATTTATCTTTAATCGAATCTAAAATTTTGCCCACAACTTCACGGCGGTTACCACGGGCCGATTTTAATGCTTTAGACAATACGCCATAACGGTTTGGATGCAGATATTTAAATGAAAGATCATCTAATTCCTGATAAGCCCCGTTCAGACCAATCCGGTTGGCAATTGGCGCATAGATTTCCATGGTTTCGCGGGCAATACGCTTTTGCTTATCCGCCCGCATGGCATCCATGGTGCGCATATTATGCAAACGGTCGGCGAGCTTAATCAGCATCACCCGTAAATCGCGCGCCATAGCCAGCAGCATTTTGCGGAAGTTTTCCGCCTGTGCTTCTTCTTTACTCTGGAATTCAAGCTTGTCGATTTTGCTCATGCCATCGACCAGCTCGGCAACCGTTTTACCAAACTTTTCTGTCAGTTCCAGTTTGGTAACACCGCTGTCTTCCATCACATCGTGCAGCAGAGCGCCCGCCAAAGCCTGGGCGTCAAGTTTCCACTGCGTCAGAATGGTTGCAACCGCTAAGGGATGCGAAATATAAGGCTCACCCGAGCGGCGAACCTGGCCGCGGTGTGCGGCATCAGCAAAACAGAAAGCGCGGGCCAAAAACTGCCTGTCTTCCAGTTTGAGATAGGAAGTATTGAGAGATAAAAAACGATTTGCATCGGCGAACAGTTCCGGGGCAGTATTCGCCAATTCCGGTACATCAATATCTGCCAGCAACATTTCCATAATCGGGCCCAAAAAAAACAGGCCCGGCAAACACTGCCGGGCCGCAAGAAGCTTAAGAGCGCTTAATTAAGATATCGCGACTAACCAAACCGGCGGCTACTTCACGCAAAGCAAGTACAGTTGGCTTTTCACGACCATTGTGCTCGATTTGTGGAGTAGATCCATTAGCAATTTGGCGTGCGCGGTAAGCTGCTGCTAAGGTCAAATCAAAACGGTTTTCGATGCGGTTGAGGCAGTCGTCTACGGTAACTCGAGCCATGGCGTTGTCCCCTTGTAAATTGGTGATTCGCACATCCGTGCGACGAACCCTTAATTCTATCAGAAAAGAGGGCAAGCCGTAAGTGAATCACGGATAAATCGCATAGCTGGCCATCATCTGCCCTGCCCGGCCACCGGATAAACCCGGTTATCCAATGGCAAAGGCCAGGGCAAAACGGGTTTATCCCGCCTTTAAGCTGCTGATTAATTCTTTATGACGTGTGCTCTGACGGCGCAATTTAAGACGCTCTGCCCTGACCACACTGACGATATCCCGCACCGCTTCATCGATATGCTCATTCACAATCACATAATCAAATTCTTCCACATGACTGATTTCAGTCCGGGCCACGGCCATCCGCTTTTCAATCACTTCATCGCTGTCTTTGCCGCGGTTTTTTAAGCGCTGCTCTAAAACATCAACCGACGGCGGTAAAACAAATAAGCCCACCGCTTCCGGAAATAAACGACGCACTTGCTGTGCGCCCTGCCAGTCAATTTCCAGCAAAATATCGCGGCCGGTATCGATCGCGTTATTAATCCATGTTTGCGAGGTACCGTAGTAATTACCGTAAACCTCGGCATGTTCCAGAAAATCGCAATTTAAAATCATTTGTTCAAATGTTTCACGGCTCACAAAGTGATAGTCCTTTCCATCCACTTCGCCCGGACGGGGCTGGCGGGTGGTAAAAGAAACCGATAACTGTACATTTTGGTCTGCGGCAAGAAGCGCTGCGACCAGTGTGGTCTTACCTGCACCGGACGGGGCAGTGACCACAAAAAGATTACCTTTTGCCATCGAACAAATCCTGTAATAAAACTACACGAAGATTAGCATTAGACGCCAAATCAGGCGAGCGCTTGCCGCATAAAACATTTACAAGTAAAGCATCTGTGGATGCATTATCCGTCCGGCCGCTTGCCGGAACAATCAGCTTAGGCGGGAAACGCCTGACGGACTACCGCTAAATTATATTTCTGGCTGCGTAAGCACAAGCAGATTTTTAAAATAACAAGATTAAATTACCCCCCTGTGTTGCCTGACTGACGCTGCTCTATTAGCATGCAGCTGGATATGAATTGCCAAACAGATGTCCCCCTTCCCGAGGATCCATATGGTGCTGCAGCGCCCCGCCGTCTGGCTTTTAAGTTTCAGCTTGCTGACCGGCTGCGCCGCGACGATCCCCAAGCCTGATCCGGCTGATCTTGCCCCTGCCTCTTCCGGCTGGAATGCCCCGCTGCCGCCATCGGCTCAGGCCGGCATTACCAACGGCTGGGCCAGCTGGCAGGATCCCACCTTAAATACCCTGCTGGAGCAAGCGCTGAGCAGTCACCCCACCATCAGCCAGGCCAAAGCCAGAATTGATGAAGCCCGTGCCGAAGCCGCGGCCATTGGTGCGCATCTTTGGCCCAATATCAGCGCCACCGCTGGCTACAGCCGCAGCCAGCATGATCTGCCATCTGCTGAACCGGCTCAGAATCTGGTCAATGGCGGGCTCGATGCCCGCTGGGAGCTGGATCTCTGGGGCGGGATTGCCGCTGCCAGACAAAGTGTTTATGCCAATCTGGCCAATAGTGAGCATGCCAGCGCATTGGCGGCTGCCAGCCTTGCTGCGGAAGTGGCCAACACCCTCACCAGCTACCGCGCCTGCAAGGGGCAGGAAAACCTGCTTGGCCAGATCAGTCAGTCGCAGGCGCTGACCACCCGGCTGATTAATCATAAGTTAAACGCGGGTTTGGCCAGCCGGGTGGATGCCGCCAAGGCCAGCCATGAAGAGGCCGAAGCCGCTTTTCAGCGTGATGCCGTGGCAACCCAGTGCCGCGTCACCCTGAAAGCGCTGGTGGCCCTGACCAGCCTGCCCGAAACCGAGCTGACCAAAATGCTGGCCGGGCAAGCGGGCCGGTTACCCGCTCACCCGGGTTTAACCATTGATGCGATTCCTGCCAGAGTGCTGGCCGAACGAGCGGATATCAAAATGGCCGGATCCATGCTGGATGCGGCGGCAGCCGAAGTGGCGGTCCGCGAAGTGGCCCGCTATCCGTCGGCCTCGCTGCTGGGCATGGTTTGCCTGGGTTGCCAGCTGAGCGAAGGAATCAATATCGACAGCCGCAACTGGTCTTTT
>JBOFGM010000618.1:0-3961 GCA_051649105.1 Iodobacter sp.
GACTGTATGCCCGGGCAGAAAAGGGACTGATCAGTATGTTTTCCGGGGTTTCTGCCCAGTATGAAGCGCCATTAACGCCCGAAGTGATTTTGCAGACCGGTGTGGATGATGCGGATACTTCTATTTTGCAGCTGACCGGCTATCTTAAAAACCGCCTGGCACCGGCCCGTGTCTGAGCCTGCAGCCATTTCTGCAGATGTAAAAAAAGCCGCTGCTGCGGCTTTTTTCTTTATAAAACAGTCACCGTCACTTCAATATTGCCGCGGGTGGCATTGGAGTAAGGGCATACTTCATGCGCCTTATGCACCAGCGCTTCGGCTGCTGCACGCTCCATTCCTGGTATCGATACATTCAGCGCCACTTGCAGGCCAAATCCACCCAGGCCATTCGGGCCGATGCCGACTAAGCCATTCACCGAGGTTTCTGCTGGCAAAGCAATTTTGCCGGCTGCGGCCACAAATTTCATGGCACCAATAAAGCAGGCCGAGTAGCCCGCTGCAAACAGCTGTTCAGGATTGCTGCCTTCGCCACCTGCGCCGCCCAGCTCTTTCGGGGTGCTGAGTTGAATATTCAGTTTATTGTCATCTGAAGTGGCGCGGCCATCACGGCCGCCGGTTGCTGTGGCATTAGCGGTATATAAAATTTGCATGGTATCTGCTCTCTGTTGGTTTGAACGGGCGGCCCTGTCAGGTCGATAAAGTCGATAGTAGTACACAATTAAATTGTACACAATCTATTTATTTAAAAAAACCGCAGCATGGTTTGCTGCGGAATATTTATCGCTGTTTATTCAGATCATCCCTGATGCGGGAAAGCTGGCTGCGAAGCTGCATCAGGGTGCCGCCGGTCTGCCCGCTGGCGCACATCAGCTGCACCGGAATCTCTTTGGCCGCATCTTTCAGAGTCGCGCCCGCTGTCGTCAGCGTAATCCTGACCTGCCGTTCATCCTGACTATCTCTTTGACGCAGAATCAGGCCGGCGCTTTCCATACGCTTTAACAGCGGCGTTAAGGTGCCGGAATCCAGAAACAGCAGCTCGCCGATTTCTTTAACCAAAATCCCATCGTTTTGCCACAGCACCAGCATGACCAGATATTGCGGATAAGTCAGGCCGATTTTCTCCAGCAGCGGCTTATACGCCTTGGTCATCGCCAGCGAGGCTGAATACAGGGAAAAACAAAACTGGTTATCCAGTGCCAGCAAATCAGGCGCAGATTCAAGTGGTTCTTTCATGGTATGAAGCTTAAGGTCAGTCAATATGCCGCCAGTTTAACAAGCCTGAGCGGGCAGGGCGTAAAACAAATCGCCTGGTCTCTCATCCATCGAGGTGATGCTGCCCGGCCAGGGCTGTCCATGGCCGGGGCTCTCTGGTTTAAAGCCGGGCGTCGCGGCACATCGCCCAGGTTTTATAGCCGCCATTAAGGCTCTGCACCCGATAGCCATTCTGGCTTAAAAAGCGCTGGGCAATATAGCCGCGCAGCCCGACCTGGCAATACACCACTACCGGCTGATCTTTGGCCAGCAGATCCAGTAAATCTCTTAACTGGCTTAATGGCAGATTGCGTGCGCCGGGCAGCATGCCACTGCTGGTTTCGGTGGCTTCCCGCACATCAATGATTTGCGCGCCAGCGGCTTGAGCAGCAGGGATTTCTTCGGCGTTGATTAAATTCAGTAAGCCACCCTGCAAGTTTTGTGCGGCCATTCCTGCAAGGTTTACAGGGTCTTTGGCCGAGCCATAGGGCGGGGCATAGGCCAGCTCCATTTCGGCCAGATCATCGACCGTCATGCCGGCCTGCAGCGCTACGGCCAGCACATCAATCCGTTTATCCACTCCTTTTTCACCCACGGCTTGCGCGCCCAGCAGCTGGCCGGTTTCTGGCGCAAATAAGATTTTCAGGCTGATGGGGGTTGCGCCCGGGTAGTAGCTGGCATGGTCCCCGGCATGTAAATACAGTTTGCGATAATCCACACCGGCAGCTTGCAGGGCTTTTTCATTGAGTCCCGTGCTGGCGGCGGTCAGATCAAAGACTTTACAGACCGATGTGCCCTGGCTGCCCCGGTAGGCAGATTTTTTGCCAAAAATCACATCGGCGGCAATGCGCCCCTGCCGGTTGGCCGGCCCCGCCAAGGGCAGCAACACCGGCTTGCCACTGATGGCATGCTGTACTTCAACGGCGTCGCCCACGGCATAAATATCCGGGTCAGAGCTGCGCTGCTGAGAATCCACCAAAATACCTCCGGTGGCACCCAGTTGCAGGTCTGCTGCGGTGGCCAGCGCATTTTCCGGCCGCACACCAATGGCCAGAATGACCAGATCGGTGATCAGGGACTGACCCGAGGTCATGCGCAGCGTCAGCCGCTGTGCGGGGTCAATTGCTTCCAGGCTTTCACCCAGTAATAGTTGCACGCCATGTTGCTTTAAATGCGCTGCCAGCGGCGAGGCCATTTCTGCGTCCAGCGGGGTGAGTACTTGAGGATTACGCTCAATTAAGGCCGCATCAAGGCCGCGGTGGCGCAGGGCTTCCACGGTTTCCAGACCAATAAACCCGCCGCCAATCACGGTGACATGCTTAATATCCGGCGTGATAGCGGCCATCAGCCGGTCCAGATCCGGCACATTGCGCAGGGTAAAAACACGCGGATCATCCAGCCCGGGTAAGGGCGGGCGGATGGGGGAGGCGCCAGGGGCCAGAATCAGCGCATCATAGCTTTCGGTATAGGTTTGATTGCTTTGGTGATTGTGCACCGTCACGGTTTTAGCGCTGCGGTTAATCGACAGCACCTCATTATTTACCCGCACATCCAGACCAAAACGGGCTTTTAAGCTGTCGGGCGTATGCAGCAGCAGGGCATCCCGTTCAGCAATTTCACCGCTTAAATGGTAGGGCAGGCCACAGTTGGCAAAGGACACATAGGCACCGCGCTCAAAGACAATAATTTCAGCTTCTTCGTTTAAGCGTCGTGCCCGCGCTGCGGCGGATGCACCACCCGCCACACCGCCAATAATCACCAGTTTTTTTACCTGAGTCATTTTGTTCCCTTAGTCTGCCCTATTTCGATATGCATAAATATATAATGTTTATTGGTATATTGTAAAGGGAATACTTATGATCAAGAGGGCAAGGGGAGCACAATAGCGCCCCGGATGCGCTATGATTTGGCCCATGAATCCAGATGAAAAACTCCTTCTTCCCCCTTATCCGGGTATTTCTTTAAGCCAGGTCCATCTGGTGCAGTCTGCCTCTGATGCAGACTATGCACTGGCTGCCATGCAGGCCGCCGATGTGCTGGGCTTTGATACCGAATCCAAACCCGTCTTTTTTAAAGGCCAGCAGTCTAATGGCCCGCATTTAATTCAGCTGGCCACCGACAGCCGGGTGTTTTTATTTCCGGTCGTGCAGTCCGGCCACACTATGCTGGCGGTTAAGGCGGTGCTGGAATCTGAGCAGATTTTAAAGGTGGGTTTTGGTCTGTCAGATGACCATAAGCGTTTGTCTGCCAAGCTGGGAATTACCACCCGGCATGTGCTGGATTTAGCCCGCGCCCTGCGTGAAAACAGCCGGGGTGATCTGGGGGCCAAATCGGCGGTTGCGCAGTTTTTTGGCCTGCGGCTGCAAAAATCTAAAAAAGTCACCACGTCCAACTGGGCGGCATCGCCATTAAACGAGCGGCAAATGAAATATGCGGCGGATGATGCCCATGTGGCGCTGCTGGTTTACCGCAAATGGCTGGCGCTGAAAGCGCAATAAACCCCACTGCCACGCATCCGGAGTATACTTTTGACTTACGGTATATTTTTAAATATATTGTAAATATGTAAAGTAAAGACGCGCAATTCTGCGCGCCCTGATTCCGGGAGCAAGTCATGAATATCGGTGATACTGATCGTTTAATACGGATTGTAGTCGGGGTGGTTCTGACCGGGCTGGCGCTGGCGGGGCAAATTGGGGTCTGGGGCTTTA
>JBOFGM010000619.1:0-2394 GCA_051649105.1 Iodobacter sp.
GGCGCAGCCTGATTGCCGCCGGCGTTTAATCAGGCCTGGTCGCGGCGCTGGCCTTGCGGTAATGAGGTCAGCTTGCCATCGGGTGCATAGAGCAGGCTGTTATGGCTGGAACTCAGCAGCTGCTGCATAAAGGTGTTGATCAGCTGCTGGCGGGTTTCAATCAGTTTGCCATTGCTGACATTAAAAGCAGACGCCTGACGGGTGTTTTCCAGCAGCTCCTGCCACAGCCCCAGGGAGGCCGGCATATGCGCAGAAAACCATGCGCTGATATCGCTGTGCGGGCTGATCCCCTGCGCCGCAAAGAATTGGCTTAAAGCTGCACCGGCCTGTTCGGCCTCTTGCGCGCTGGCTTGCTTCTTTTGGGTCAGTACCACTAACTGGTCCAGTTTATTGGCAACCAGAAAGCCTTGTTCTTCCTGTAATAACGACAGCAGCATTTTCATGCTGCTGTTGGCCTGTAAAAGCAAAGGGTCTAACGGGGTTACTGCTGTCATTTTACTTGCCTAGTAGTTCTTGAGCGCTTTGAATGATTTTGCCAGCAATTGCTTCGGTGCGCACGGTAAAACGGCCTTCACTTATGGCTTTTTTTAATGATTCAACCCGCTCGGTATCAAAAGCTGGTTTTTTGCTCTGTTCCATCTGGCTGAGCTTGGCCGCCAGCGGATTAATGGTTACGCTGTCGGTATTGCTGCGTTCGGTGGTTGCCGGTGTGGCGGCGGGATTACGTTCAGTACTGCGACTTGGCGCGGGGCTGAGTGGTTTTGACTGGTCAATTTTCATGGCATCTCATCCTTCGTCACAGGCCAGCGTGACTTTCTAATACGATCATTATGCCAAGTATCGACGCTATACGTAAAAACTTTAGCGAATTTGCGGTTTATAAGGCGTCTATGATGTTTATTTATTGACGCAGGCTGATTTTCTTTCACGTACGAACAGGGCTGAGGCATTATATGCCACATATTCTGTGAGCTGTTTTTAGTGGTCTCTCATCTATATGTAATAACGGCACTGATTAATGAGGTTTTGGATGAAACAAAAGTTTGCTTTAAGTGTTATTGCCGCCACTCTGGCTTTTGGCGCACAGGCTGCGGTTGTCTCTGGTCTGGATACCCGTCATTTTGATCAGAATGTCAGAGTGCAGGATGATTTATATCAGGCGGTGAATGGTCTGTGGTTAAAAAGCGTTGAAATACCGGCGGATCAATCCTCTTATGGCACCTTTCTTATTTTACGCGATCTGGCAGAAAGCCAGGTGCGCACCATTGTGGAGGCCGCGGCCAGTCAAAATGGTCTGCCCGGTTCTGCGGTAAAAAAAGTCGGCGATTTTTATCAAAGCTATATGAATGAAGCCGCGGTAGAGCAGCAGGGGCTGACTTCTTTGCAGCCCACCCTGGCCGCCATTAATGGCTTAAAAAACACCACCGAATTAGTGGCAGAATTAGGGCGCTTAAGTTTATTGGGCGTGAGTACGCCACTGGAAACCGATATTGGTCAGGATCAGAAAAACTCCACTCAATATATTGTGTATTTATCTCAGTCGGGCTTAAGTCTGCCGGACCGGGATTATTATTTAAAATCAGAGGCTAAATTTATAGCCGCAAGGGAAGCACTGGCCGTTTATTATGCCCAAATGCTGAAATTGTCCGGCGAAAAAGACGTGGACGTGGCGGCTTTAATGGCGCTGGAAACCGAGCTGGCTAAGGCGCAATGGAGCCAGGTGGATAACCGTGATCCACAAAAAACCTATAATAAAAAATCATTGCTTGAATTAAAAGCAATGGCCCCGGCATTTGACTGGAACGCTTATACCGATGCCATGGGCATTTCTGCACATACCGGTGCTTTAATTATTTCCCAGCCTTCTTATATGCAGGCCATGAGCCGGATTGTAGCCAATACCCCGCTGGCCACCTGGCAAACCTGGTTAAAATTTAAAGTATTAGACCGCTATGCCAGTGTATTGCCCAAGGCCTATGTGGATTTGGCCTTTGATTTTCATGGCAAGGCCTTATCGGGCGTGCCAGAGCAAAAACCGCGCTGGAAAAGAGCCATTGCCGCCACAAATGGCCATTTAGGCGAGGCGGTGGGCGAGCTGTATGTGGATAAATACTTTACCGCGGCATCCAAAGCCAAAATGGACAGCATGGTGAATAATTTATTAGCGGCTTATAAATTATCGATTAATAATCTGAGCTGGATGAGCCCGGCCACCAAGTTGAAAGCACAGCAAAAGCTGGCTAAATTTACGGTTAAAATTGGTTATCCGGAAGAATGGATTGATTATTCATCTTTAGAAATTAAGCCTGATGATTTGCTGGGTAATATTTTGCGCGCCCGTGTTTTTGCGGTGAATCGTGAAATAAATAAACTGGGTAAACCCATTAACCGCAA
>JBOFGM010000620.1:0-1823 GCA_051649105.1 Iodobacter sp.
CCGGTAAATTTGCTGTGAAAATTGATCTGGAAAACCAGTGTGGTGCAGTGATGGTGGATGACATTGTCTGGACGGGTAAAGAAGTTGCCACCAAAGTTCAGTAAAGTGCAGTTTGTTTTATCTGAGTGCTGTTAAAGACGGCCGGATTCTTAGAATCCGGCCGTTTTGCCATCTGCCGTCAGAAAAACATGCATTTGTGTTGCTTCGGTTTTTTCCTACGCGTGCATAGGTTTTGTCTGACACTTACCTGCTTTGAATCCAATTAAGATAAGGAACGGTTTTGCTTTGCCGGATTGCCACTTGCATGGTCGCCAGCGCGGTTTGATTGTTTCTTCTCCACTACTGGAAATGTAACGTGAATTTCAGACCCCTGTTGATGGCACTCAGTGGTGCCGGTGTATTATTCCTGTCTTCTTCAGTTTTATCCGAAGTGCAGCCGGGAATGACTCGTCCTGTTCTGCCTGGTATGATCCGGCCGGATACGCCTGCGGTAACGTTGCCTGCGGTAATTAAACCTGCATTGCAAAAGCGCATTAACAGCCAGCTGGAGTTGCTGTTAATTGAAGACAAGGTGGCCAATACCCAATATCTGACCACATTGTCTGCCAGCGGTGAGATGATTCCCGGATCCCCGGCTCAGGCCTTGTTTGGTGCGAAGGTGCCCAATCAGGGGGCTAAAAAACCGGCAGTCTGGTATACGCATAAGCCCGATACCCGCATTAAACAGATCAGCCAGCTGGAACCTGTCCAAGGTTTCAGAGGTTTTGCCGATGAACGTGGCGTGTCTGTGGGCTGGCAGGGCGGTGACTTTGCACCGGCAAATGGCCGTCAGGTGAATCCGGTACTGAGCGAAGCGGCTTTTGATTTGTTTGCCAAATCGCCGCTGGGCGCTTCCCGGGTTTTATCTTTTACTGAAAAAACGGCCGATGGCCTGGCGCGCGAATTTCAAACCACTGCCACCAAACGCGCTCAGCTGGTTTTAACGCCTGCTGCCGGCAATGTCTGCCGTGATGAAGTGGTGCAGGGTGTGGCGGGTAAGGTTTGTGTCTTGCGCCAGATTACCGGGCAAAACGGTGCCAGCAGTGGTGGTGATCTGATGTTCACCATCCGCGCCCGCATGGCGGCACCCAATGCCCGTTTCCGTGTAGGTGCCGCCTGGCACGCCATGGGTGAAAGTATTCCCATCTCAGAATTTGCCCAGGGCCGCAGTATCGACGTCTTTTTTGGCGCGCTCACTGCAGAGCAAAAATCACAGAGTAATTTCGCCAGCGTAAACCCGCGCTTATCTCATGTCGTTGAGGCTGGCTTTTATTCAGCGTCCCGCTTATCCCGCGGGGACCGCTTTAAGTTACAGATTTTTGGTAATGTGCAAAAACCACGTCCGGATACGATTTTATCCAGCCTTGAATTATTGCTGATTGATGATGAAGTTGGGCATAGCCAGTATGTGACTACCCTGCGGGGCCGGGCGGATCAGGCGGTATATGGTGGCCGGACCGCCGAAGGGCGCACTCGCGCTGCCACCTGGTATGTGGAAAACAGCCGGTTGCGTCCGTTATTCCCGCTGGTACAAACCCGGCAAGCCAAGCCCGAACAGCTTTTTGCCGGTTTCTCTGATGATCAGGGGCAAATCAGCCAAAGCCTGGTGGCCCCGGCAGGATTTCGTCAGATTAACCCGGTATTCAGTGCCGTGGCATTTGATGGCTTGGTTCGCCAACCGCTGGGTTATCAGCAGGAACTGAAGCTCGAAGGCGTGCGCAGTAATGGTGATCTTGTTCATTACCGGACCAATGTATCGAAGGGCGCGGCGCTGAGATTGCGCT
>JBOFGM010000621.1:0-1964 GCA_051649105.1 Iodobacter sp.
CCCCGCGGCCCCTCTGTCATGGGAGACCAGCGCCAGGGAATACGTACCGCCGCCTTCCTGCGTGGTCAGGCCAAGCAAAAAGATAAAAAACACCGGCATGGCAAACCAGAAAAAAAACGTCCCCGGGTTATTAAACAGATTTCTGAAATAAAGCCCGGCAATGGCCTGTACCTGGCGAAAGACAAGCATCATCGGTATCCCTGAATTTTAAAGCACTTAACGGCCACAGAAAAAAACACGAGAGCCAGCAAGGCAAGAAATGCCGCTTCGGGCAGAATATCCGGCAAGGCGCGATGCCTGATGGTCAGATCGGTAAAACCATCCAGCGCCCAGCGGTTAATACTCAGATAACTCAGCTTATTTAACCAGCCTGGCAGATGCGCCATGGGGAAAAAGCTGCCACCCAGCACGGCCGATATCAGAATAATGCCGGTACCCGTTGAATTGGCCTGATCCGCCGATCTGGAAAAAGCAATCACCAGCGCCCCTAAGGCGCAGCAGCAAGCAATCAAGGCCAGCGCCAGCACGGCAACCGCCAGCAAAGACGGCCCCCAGCTAAGTTTAAACACCAGCATGGACGTCAGAACCAAAACAGAAAACTGCACAATGCCGGTCAGCATGATGCCGCCCACCTTGCCCAGTAAAATTTCCGCTTCCGATGCCGTGGTCGTCAGCATTCTGGCCAGCGTGCCATGTTCTATCTCGGTTAAGATGGAGCGCATCCCGTCGAACATGGTAAACATCAGAAAAAACACCCCCATACCGGGCATAAAATAAGCCAGCGGGTTAAAGGATTTTTCTGCGGTGCCTTCGGTGACTATTTTCGCGCTGCCGTCCCCGCCATGATTTGCCGCCAGCTCCTGAGCCAGCGCGGTTTCAAAATCTGAAACCTTAAAAGAATACGGCTCCCGGTTGCCCATCAGGGTTTCGCTGCTGATTTTTCTGCTTAAAGCCAATAAATTAAACTGCCCAACCACCCGGCCGACAATGGCATTCACCATATCCACAGAAACCGGGCTGCCCGGGTCGCCATACACATTCACCACCGCCGCATCCTGGCCTGTGCGCAAGATGGCCCGGCTAAAGGCAGCCGGCACTTGAATCACCACGGCAAATTGCTTCTTACCCATTTGCTGTCTTGCCGCTTCAAGCTGGCTGACTTCTGTTACGGTCATCAACGATGCCAGGGCCGGGCTTTTTAAGACGCCCACAAACTGAGCGCCCAGCGGGCTGGCATCTTCATTCACCACGGCCACGCGGGCATTCAAGCCGCCGGCCTTGCCGCCCACCAAACCGCCCAGCGCCATACTCATAATCGAAGCAATCACCAGCGGGGCCAGAAGCATCAGCATCAGGGCAGAGCGATCCCGGAACCGGGCCCGGGTATCTTTAATGGCAATAATCCATGCATTCATTGGTGCCCCCTTAATCGCGCAGCGTGCGGCCGGTCAGCGATAAAAACACCGCCTCCAGATCAGGCCGGATCAGTTTAATACTGGCAATCACGAGGCCCAGCAGATTAAGCGCTTGCACGAGGCTTGCCAGCACACCATTGGCATTCACCACGGTAACCAGCAGTTTTCCACTACTGACCAGGGCGTCCCGCACATCGCGTACCGCCAGGATTTTTTGCAAATCGGCCGCATCCGGCATCGCTTCCAGCTCAAATTCAATGCTTTCGGCATCATCAATCGAATCCACCAGCTCTTTCAGCGTGCCCACCGCCAATAATGCGCCATGGTCGATAATGCCGATCCGGTCGGCAATTTCCTCCACCTCATCCAGGTGGTGGGTGGTGTACAAAATGGTTAAACCCTGCTGATTCAGCTTTTTAATGGTGTCGATAATATGGCGGCGGCTTTGGGCATCAATCCCCACCGTCGGCTCATCCATAAACAGCACCTGGGGGTGATTGATTAATCCCACGGCAATATTCAGCCGCCGCTTCATGCCGCCCGAATACT
>JBOFGM010000622.1:0-2361 GCA_051649105.1 Iodobacter sp.
GTATTTTGGGCCCTGATGATTGCCGGCGTTTTATATGGGCTGGGATCCTTTATTTTTGTGGTGGCGCTGAAATGGCTGATGATCGGCCGCTATCGCCCGCACTCGGCCCCGATGTGGACTTCCTTTGTCTGGCGCAGCGAAGCGCTGACCAGCCTGTATGAATCGATTGCCGTGCCCAATTTCTTTAATTTCTTACGCGGCACCCCCTGGTTGCCGATGGCTTTCCGATGCATGGGCTGCAAAATTGGCAGTGGCGTCTTTATGGATACCACCGATATCACCGAGTTTGATTGCGTTACCATTGGCGACGACACGATTATGCATGCCTGGTCCGGCCCGCAAACCCATTTATTTGAAGACCGGATTATGAAAATTGGTCGGGTTGAAATCGGCTCCGGCGTCAGCGTGGGCCCGCGCAGCACCATTTTATATGATGCTAAAGTGGGCGACGGTGCCCGCCTTGGGCCGCTGACCCTGGTGGTGAAAGGCGAAACCATTCCGCCTGGCCAGGCCTGGACCGGCAGCCCCGCCGTGCCATGGCGCACCTGCCGCAGCTGATTAGTCTGCGCAGATCTCTCCCGCTGGTGCGGCTAACCCCGCATCAGCTCCCCAGCCTTCCTATCCCCCATTCCCCATCAGCCCAATTATCCAAGGTTCCACCCGCCCCAATTCATAAAAACAGCTCCAAAGCAGGTAGTAAAGGCATAGCGGAGCTGGTTTTGTTGAAATCGCAACGGCGAATATATTTTTCGTTGCCTACTCAGCTGGATATTTATGTAAATAGCGGACACCTAGTAAAGGAAAGGGTGATGTTAAATACTCCATATATTTTTTATTAAAAATATTTATATAAATATTACGTAAGAATTTTAACGTTTAAAAAATATATTTTTGTCATGCAACTTACTTTTAATTGTTTTTAATGTAAATATTTGTTTCTTTATATTTTTTTTTGAGTAATATGCGTAAGTATTGTGCCTGCACATATAAAAAAACTTGCTATGAGCCAGACCGAGCGTCTTTATCAGATTGAGCAACTCCTCAAAAATAACCGCTTTATTTCAACTAAGCGATTTCTTGCTGAATTAGAAATATCCGTTGCCACTTTAAAGCGTGATCTGGATTATTTACGAGATCGGATGGGGGTTCCGATTGAGTGGTGCCGCGAGGTAAGGGGTTATGTCATTAGCCCGCAGAGCCCCCGTCATGAGTTGCCAGGGCTCTGGTTCAGCGCCAGTGAAATTCATGCTTTACTGACTATGCAGCAACTATTGCAAGAAATTCAGCCCGGCTTACTGACTCCGCACATCACGCCATTATTACAACGTTTAACCTCGATACTGACATCGCATCAGCTTCCTCTTCGCAGAGTGGCTCCGCGTATTCGTATTTTGCGCTCGAGTGCACAAAGACAAGAGCCGAAATACTTTTCTGCGGTTGCCTCAGCTGTTTTATTACGGCAGCAAATCCAGTTTAATTATTTTGTCAGATCACGTGCTCTTTGCGAGCTACGCACTGTATCTCCGCAGCGTTTGGTGCACTACCGGGGTAACTGGTACCTGGATGCCTGGTGTCACCTGCGCAATAGTCTAAGAAGCTTTGCGCTGGATGCGATTCGTCAGGTCTCGACGCTTGAATTACCTGCCACTGAAATTACCGATGCAGTGCTGGATGAGCAATTAGGCACAGGTTATGGCATTTTTTCAGGTTCTATCTTGCAATGGGCTGAGCTGTGCTTCAGCCCTGAGCAAGCCCGATATGTTTCTTGTGAAATTTGGCATATCAGGCAGCAAGCCCACTATCTGCCTGATGGCTCTTACCTGCTCCGCTTACCTTATACCCACCCCAAAGAGTTAATCATGGATATTTTGCGGCATGGTGCCGCAGTGCAGGTGCTTGCTCCCGAGTCCTTGCGTGAGGCGGTAAAAAGTCAATTGCAGCTGGCTTACGCAAATTATGCAGATTAATCAATTTACAGGCTCAGCGGGTGAGCGAGTGCCCTTGTTATCCTTTGCCTTGCAAAACACTTATCTAATCAATGGGGGCAGGCAGGGATGAAAGCGGCTTATTGGCGTTACTGGGGAAAAGCAACACCCCGCAGCATCGGCTCTTCCTGGCATTTGCTGCCTTTTCATGCGCTGGATGTTGCGGCAGTGATGTCATGCATGTTGAAACAGCGTCAGAATTGGCTGGATGATCTGGCTAAAAAATTGGATTGGCACCCTGATCAGCTGCATGCCGCCATGGTGTTCTTTGCGGCTTTACATGATATCGGCAAATTTGCCCGTGCTTTTCAGGGCTTATTTGATCACCAGTCGCCTGATTTAGTCCCTGATGTTCCAGCCAAGCGCTACTACCACC
>JBOFGM010000623.1:0-5348 GCA_051649105.1 Iodobacter sp.
GCCTTCATTGATATTGTAACCATTCGGTGTGGCACCAATGGTGACCACTTCTGCGCCTAATTCATGAAAGACCAGCGGAGCAATATCGTAGGTCGCACCGTGGGCGCAATCCACCACCAGTTTTAAGCCGCGTAAATCCAGCTCATTCGGGAAGGTCGATTTACAAAATTCAATATACCGGCCGGCCGCATCATCCACGCGCCATGATTTGCCAATCCGCTTCGGTGATACGCAGGGCTGCACTTCATCGATGGCGGCTTCAATTGCCAGCTCAACATCATCGGCCAGTTTTTTACCGCCAGCACCAAAGAACTTAATCCCGTTATCGTGATAAGGATTGTGCGATGCAGAAATCACCACACCAGCCGACAAACGCAGTGCACGGGTGAGATAGGCAATACCCGGGGTGGGAAGAGGCCCGGTCAGGTAAACATCCACTCCAGCGGCATTTAAACCGGCCTGCAGCGCAGCTTCCAGCATATAACCGGATACGCGGGTGTCTTTTCCAATTAAAACCGCTGCATGATCCCCATTGCCACGTTTACTTTCCGCAGCAAGCACCTTGCCTGCGGCATAACCCAGTTTCATCGCAAATTCCGGCGTAATCGGATATTCACCCACCAAGCCACGTACACCATCTGTTCCAAAATACTTGCGACCCATCATTCACTCCAATAGTAAGCCTGGCTAATTAGCGGGCATTTCTACCCTTCTGATAAAAAAGAGTATTGCTGAACAACAAAAATTGAATAAAAAACTGGCGATTATTGTAAGACACGCCAGATTTTTAAAGCATCCACTGTTTCCCGAACATCATGCACCCGGATCATGGCGGCCCCGGCCTGTGCAGCCATGAGTGCCGCAGCAATACTGGCCGGCATCCGGTCTGCGATAGGCTGGCCGGTAATCTGCCCCAGCATGGTTTTACGCGAAACACCGACTAATAACGGTACTGACAGTTGCTTTTCTAATTCTGACAAATTGCGAAAAAGAGTGACATTATGATCTAAATTCTTACCAAAACCAAAACCCGGATCCAGCAATAAGCGATTAGCCGTCACCCCGGCCGCCAGCGCGGCATCCCGCCGGGCAGCGAGATAATCCGCCACTTCTTCCAGTACATCCCGGTAAACAGGATCATTGCTGTGCGGTGCACTGTGCATCAGGCAAATGGCGGCATTGCTTTGCGCCACCAGCTCGATGGCCCCCTGATCCTCCAGTGCGGCCACATCATTGACCAGATCGGCCCCGGCATCCAAAGCCGCGCGCATCACCGCGGTTTTACGGGTGTCCACCGACAAGGGCACATTCAGGCTTTGCAGTGCAGCAATCACCGGAACCACCCGGCGAATTTCTTCTTCTGCAGACACGACCGCTGAACCCGGCCGGGTTGATTCACCACCAATATCCAGAATATCCGCCCCGTCTGCCAGCAGTCTTTCTGCATGGGCCAGTGCTGCGGCGGTTTGCTGATACTGCCCGCCATCTGAAAATGAATCAGGGGTGACATTTACAATTCCCATCACTAAAGGACGGTTTAACTCCAAGCTAAAACGGCCACACTCTAATATTTTCATCTTTTTCCTTCCGCTCCTGGCCTGGATCTGAATATCCGCCCAGGATGTATCTGATTTTTTGCACAAAAAAAGCGGCCCGTGAGGCCGCCTTTTTTAATCACCAGCCACTGTTTAAGCTTCAGTAGCAGGAGTAGTAATCACCGGTGTTGCTGGTGCATCACCGCTTGGACGATCGCCATTAGGCGCTGCAGGTTTTACTGGCAGTGCTTTAGGTGGCTTTGGAGTACGCCCTTGCATAATGTCTTCGATCTGCTCTGCATCAATGGTTTCCCATTCCAGCAAAGCAGCGGTCATGGCTTCAACCTTATCGCGGTTTTCTTCCAGCAAGCGACGGGCCAGAGCGTATTGTTCATCAATCAGACGACGAATTTCAGCATCAACCTGTTGCATGGTGGCTTCAGACATATTCTTGTGCGTTGTTACCGAACGGCCCAGGAATACTTCGCCTTCATTTTCACCATAAACCATCGGACCCAAAGCATCGGTCATCCCGTAACGGGTCACCATATCGCGGGCCAGCGAAGTCGCCCTTTCAAAGTCGTTTGATGCGCCGGTGGTCATCTGATTCATAAACAATTCTTCGGCGATACGGCCACCGAACAGAATAGCAATACGATCCATCAGATAGCCGCGATCATATGCATAACGATCGGCTTCCGGCAGCTGCATGGTCACACCCAGCGCACGGCCACGAGGAATAATCGTTACCTTATGCACCGGATCAGACTTAGGCAGCAGCTTGGCAACCACCGCATGGCCTGATTCGTGATAAGCCGTATTGGTCTTTTCTTCTTCGCTCATCACCATAGAACGGCGTTCTGAGCCCATCATGATCTTGTCTTTGGCCGATTCAAAATCGTCCATATCAACCAGTCGCTTAACACGACGGGCAGCAAACAATGCAGCTTCATTCACCAGATTGGCCAGATCAGCACCAGAGAAGCCTGGTGTGCCACGGGCAATAACCTGAGCATCCACATCGTTTGAGATCGGTACTTTGCGCATATGCACGCCAAGAATCTGCTCACGGCCACGGATATCCGGCAATGACACCATCACCTGGCGGTCAAAGCGGCCCGGACGCAGCAGAGCCGGATCCAGTACATCAGGACGGTTCGTTGCAGCAATCACCATAATGCCGGAATTGCCTTCAAAACCATCCATCTCAACCAGCATCTGGTTCAGTGTTTGTTCGCGTTCGTCATTACCGCCGCCCATACCGGCACCACGCTGACGACCTACGGCATCAATTTCATCGATAAAGATAATGCAAGGGGCATTCTTCTTGGCATTTTCAAACATATCGCGGACGCGGGCGGCACCCACACCAACAAACATTTCCACGAAATCAGAACCGGAAATGCTGAAGAAAGGCACTTTTGCTTCGCCGGCAATGGCTTTGGCCAGCAGCGTTTTACCTGTACCTGGCGGGCCAACCAGCAAAATACCGCGTGGCATACGGCCACCCAGACTTTGATACTTAGTCGGATCACGCAGGTAGTCCACGATTTCAGACACATCGGCCTTGGCTTCATCACAACCTGCCACATCGGCAAAGGTAATGACATTGGTGGCTTCGTCCAGCAAACGAGCCTTGGATTTACCAAAGCTGAACGCACCGCCTTTACCGCCGCCTTGCATCTGACGCATGAAGAAGACCCAGACACCAATCAAGAGCAGCATCGGGAACCAGTTGATAAATAAATTCATCAGGAAACTGGGTTCTTCTTCTGCCTTGGCCGCAAATTTGACGTTGTGCTTGATCAGAGTATCGACCATGCGGAAATCAAACGGCGCCAGGGTAGTAAATGCAGTACCGTCGTTACGCTTGCCTTTAATAATCTGGCCGCGAATCGGGTTTCCCTCGATTTCTGCACTCGCGATACGATCAGCCTCTACATCGGCCATAAACTGCGAATACGCCACTTGCCCGCTGGCTTCCTGCTTGCGGGAAAATTGATTAAAGACTGTCATCAGCACTAAACCGATAACGAGCCAAATGGCGATGTTCTTGCCGAGATTGTTCACGGCGCTACTCCTGATTATCCCGGGGAGGGGATTAAAGAAAAAATTCTACGCGTTCAGGGCTGATCAGGCTTTTTTCTGTTTGCCGAGCAAATAAGTTTCATTGCTGCGATCACGCGAAGCCTTAGGATTACGAGTTACAACACTGGTAAATGTCTCACGCATAGCTGCCATGTATTCGGTAAAACCATAGCCCTGGAATACCTTGACCAGAAAATTCCCATTAGGTTTCAACTGATCACGGGCAAAATCTAAAGCAAGCTCACATAAAAGCATGCTGCGAGCCTGATCCATAACCGCATTCCCCGTTATATTGGGGGCTATATCTGAAATCACAAGGTCTACCTGACGGCCAGCGAGTAATTCTGTATAGCGCGCCAGCACCTCTTCGTCACGAAAATCGCCCTGAATAAATTCCACACCACGCACCGGCGTCATTTCAAGTAAGTCCAGCGCAAAAACGCGCCCGGACTCGCCTACATGCTGACTGGCGACTTGCGACCAGCTTCCGGGTGCCGCTCCAAGATCGGCAACCCAAAGGCCTTGTTTGAATAATTTATCTTTTTCATTGATCTCAAGCAGTTTATAAGCAGCGCGCGCGCGGTAGCCTTCTTTTTTTGCCTGATGAACATAATGATCGTTGACGTGTTCCTTCATCCACGCATTACTGGAATTGCTACGAGCCATGAGGTAAAATTGCCTGTTTAGTCAAGGATTTGAAACAATGGAACTCACATCGGATCAGCGCCGCCATCTGAAAAGCTTGGCTCATCATATCGATCCAGTCGTGATGATCGGTAATAATGGCCTGGCAGACGCGGTAATCCGCGAAATTGCTGTTAATTTAGATGCGCATGAACTCATTAAGATCCGGGTTCTGGGTGATGATCGCGCCCTGCGTGAAGAATACCTGCAAAAGATCTGTGCTGAACTGGGCGCAACTGCCGTTCAGCATATCGGTAAATTATTAGTAATCTACCGCGCATCAAATACAGATAAGCCTCGGATCGTACTACCCAAGGCAAAAAAAGCCAAATAAACGGGCTTTAATACAAACAGGGCGACTCAGGTCGCCCTATTTTTTTGCCACAATGTCTGCTTAACGCTGACCTTCCGACCAGATGTAAATTATACCAAGTACACTCTGCACCAGGTAAATCAGGCTGGAAACGGTATGCCATTGCGCTAAACCGCCACCGAAAACACCTTCTGCTGCTGTGCTTACAGCAGGCTTTAAGCTGGCAATCATCGGGAATACAGCAAACTGATTAATCAGCGTGCAAAACAACATTCCCATCACCAGCCAAAATTTTCCGCTTTGAAATCCGCGCATGCCTTCCTGCCAGATCCACCAGATTGCCAGGTAAACTCCCGCAACAATCCCGATCCAGCCAATCGCATGAAACAGTTTTCCTGCCACCATGCCCGCCGTCGCTTTATCCAGTCCCGCAAATAACAAGGGGGCCGCGATGACGCCAATGGTCCACATACCGCCGATCCACAGTACGGTCAGCAGGTTTTTTAAACCCGAACCTAAGCCCATTGCATTCCCTTGCTTGTTTTAGATGTATTTAACGTCAAGAACTTCATATTCACGGATACCGCCAGGAGCCATAACTTCGGCTACATCACCCACATACTTGCCGATTAAGGCACGGGCAATCGGGCTGGATACCGAGATTTTAAACTCTTTGATCTCAGCTTCTTCATCACCCACAATTTGGTAAGTGACTTTATTGCTGGTTT
>JBOFGM010000624.1:0-2638 GCA_051649105.1 Iodobacter sp.
TTGCGGCCGTTTTTTTTGCCTGTCAAAAAGCCCGGTTTTAGATTGATTCTTGCATTTAAATCGTCACAATAGCGGCCACGTAATAAACCATTGCTAGTTTTAACTTTGAGCAGAGTAAGGGTTAACGTATCCTTCAGTCCTTGCCGGAGTATGAGTGGGAAAATAATGGAAAAATACACTGTAATAGATCTGTTGCCAGAGCCACGCCGCGTTGCGGCCGGACGGGGATGGCAGTGGTATGTGCAAGGATTTAAGTTGTTCCGGCGTCAGCCATGGATGTGGATCATGCTTGGCCTGCAATTTCTGGTGTTAGCACTGGTGGCCACCACTCTGCCGCTGGTGGGAACCTTAGCCTATACGCTGGTTTCACCGGTTCTGTCCGGTGGGATCTATCTGGCGGCAAAGCAAAGCGATCAAGGGGGCCGGATCGGGCCGCTGGATTTATTTGCCGCTTTTCGTCAGGAAGTTAAACCCTTGCTGTTTATTGGGCTGATTAATGTAATTGCTTCTATGCTGGTGACGGTGCTGGTGAGTTTTATGGGGAATGCGGGCAACTTAGCGGATATCGCTCCTGGCACGATCCCGACACCGGAACAGATGAAAGCGATCTATATGCATACGTCGGTCAGCTTATTGCTGATGTCGCCGGTTATTTGTGCCGTTTGGTTTGCTCCCGCGCTGTTCTTGTTTGAAGGCCATGCGCCGCTGGAAGCGATGAAATTGTCTTTCGCGGGTGTATGCCGTAACTGGCAGCCGTTTTTAGTCAGCGGCTTAATCACCGTGGTGTTATGTTTTTTGTCTGCCTTTACTTTATTGCTTGGTATGTTAGTGGTGCTGCCGGTCATGATGTTGATGCAGTACGTGGCATATCAGGATATTTTTGAACCGAAGCCAATCGACATTGATGGAGCATAAGCGTGCTGGAAAGCCCATTTAAAGGAAAAACAGGAGTTGCCCGTGTATTTAATGCTTTGGGCTATTCTTTAGACGGTTTAAAAGCAGGCTGGTTAAATGAAGCGGCTTTTCGTCAGGTTAGTTTGCTGGCGGTTGCCGGGATTCTTTGCGCCTTATTGATCCCCGGTTTGCCGCATTGGGGACGCGCCATTCTGATGGGCAGCCATTTTGCCACGATGATTGTGGAGCTGTTGAATTCTGCCATTGAAGCGGCGGTGGACCACACCTCGTTAGAGCGCCATGTGCTGGCCAAGCGTGCCAAAGATCTGGGCAGCGCAGCACAGCTGGTTTGCCTGATCAATCTGGCGCTGATGTGGTGTCTCGTTTTACTGGGTTAAGCCGGATCATACCCGGTCAGCCTGCTGACGGGTTATCCCCAGCCCAGGGTGGCTTTAATTTGTCGCAGATAGGCGTAGGCGGAGACGTCATTGCCGCTGTCGCACAGCATCTTATGCCATTGCTCTAAGGCAGGTTCTAACCCTGCTTTATTATGAATTCGGGGAAAGTCTTCGTCTAAAAAGCGGTCGAGTTTGCCTGCTAAATATTGCTGATTACTCATATGCATTATTTTTTTGACCTGAGCCAGGGCCTGTTTATCAATGGCAGGAGAATGGCTCTGCACCGCTGCAGCCGGGTGACTGATTTCAGGAAGAATAATTTCTTCAACCATTTTCAGTAATTCCAGCCGGGCCAGCCCTTCTTCTAATTCATCCTGACTGAATGTGCTTAACAGATCACCGCAGCTTCGTTTGCCATCCATCATAATCAATACGCGCCGGGCAACCGGGGACAACAGTCCGCTCCGTTCTTCCAGTTCTTTATTGCCTTTTGCAGTCTTACCAAAACATTGATTATTCATTTTTATGAGCTGTATAAAGTAACGTGGAATCAGATTACTCCAGACCACTAACCAATACAATCAGCGTAAAAGATTATTCAGGTTGTATTGGCTTTTGGATAGCAGCCGGGCTTTATAAATGATTTGAAAAAAGTTCAGATAAAAAAATCGCCTCCATAAGGAAGCGATTTTGAAATGCATCAATTAAATAGCGTACTTATAAACCGCCATAAGAATGCAGGCCGGATAAAAACATATTTACGCCAATAAAGGCAAAGCTGGTCACCAGCAGGCCAATCAGCGCCCACCATGCCAGCACATTGCCGCGCCAGCCTTTAATTAAGCGGACATGCAACCAGGCTGCATAATTCAGCCAGACAATCAGTGCCCAGGTTTCTTTAGGATCCCAGCTCCAATACCCACCCCAGGCTTCTGCTGCCCACATGGCACCCAGAATGGTGGCAATAGTAAAGAACAGAAAACCGATAGAAATGGCCTTGTACATCACTTCACCCAGTGTTTCATAGCTGGGCAGGCGGCTGGTTAAAATGCCGCGGGAAACCAGCAGCTGAGCGGCAGCAAGGCCGGCAGACAGAGCAAAGGCACCATAACCGACAAAGTTGGCGGGTACATGGATCTTCATCCACCAGGATTGCAGGGCAGGGATCAGCGGCTGGATTTCATGAGCCTGGCGATCAATGCTGTACCAAAGAATAAAGCCAACTGCAGCCATAATAATGGGCATTACAAAAGCGCCCATGGTTTTGGCTTTAAATTTTTGCTCGTAATACAGATACATTAAGGTGGTAATCAGGCAAAACAGAATAAATACTTCATATAAATTAG
>JBOFGM010000625.1:0-7827 GCA_051649105.1 Iodobacter sp.
ACCTGATAGTCATTTTGCAAGGTTTGGGCCAGCCGGAAACCCACATTGCCGCCACCAGACAGGGTAATGCGTTTAATGGTTTTTTCTTCACCGCGCATTTCGCGCATCACGGCACGGATATGCTCGGTGGCCGCCAGAAAGAAGACTTCATCGCCTACTTGTAAAACGGTATCGCCATCCGGGTGAATGCGCCGGTTTTTACGGTAAATGGATACCACGCGGCGATCGATCTTAGGCAGCAGACGGTTGAGTGTCGCCAGATCCTGCCCGTCCATATGGGCACCAGCTTCCACCCGGGTGGCCACCAGCTGGGCTTTGCCACCGGCAAAATCCAGTACCTGAAGCGCTTCCGGGTTTTCAACCAGGCTGACCAGATAATCGGTCACAATTTGCGCCGGGGTAATCACATGATCAATGGCAAAGTTATGTTCTGAAAATAATTCGGGCCGGGCCAGCAAATCAGGGTCGCGGATACGGGCCAGGCGGGTGGGCACATTAAACAGCTCATAGGCTACCTTACAGGCCACCATATTCAGCTCATCCCGCGGAGTCACTGCCAGTACCAGATCGGCATCGGCAGCGCCTGCTGCGGCCAGTACGGCCGGGCTGGCGGCATGGCCGGTCAGGGTGCGCAGATCCAGCCGGTCGGCCAGCGGTTTCAGATTGTCCGGGTTTTCGTCAACAATGGTGACGTTATAGCGTTCGTGAACCAGTTGTTCAGCAACTGAAGCACCGACCCGCCCCGCACCAAGAATCAGAATATTTGACACAATAATTTTCCATACGAGGACAGATAGTTCCGCAGGGTCTGCGAACTAAAGAGTCATTAGGGGACAGGGGGCAGCCGGCGAGCCGGTCAGTTTTTACGCCCTGTCAGGCAAGGGGGCGCATTATCCATGAAAGGCAAGCTTTGCACACTGCGCCAAATCACATGCAGCGTATCATGTGGGCATTACCGACGAATGGTCAGGACGCCGTAATGTGGTCCGGTATTGAGAATACTCGGTGTAATGGGCTTCGGCGGCAGCCAGTTCTTGCTGGCTTTCAAAGGTTTTACTTAAGGCGTGATGGATTTTGCACAGCAAATGCGGGTTATTCAGCTCAGTCGCCAGGCTCAGAGCAAAATCCAGGTGAGTCAGGGCATCATCCCAGTTGGCGGCAGCCAGATCACAGAGCCCAAGCCAGAGCAGGCTCATGGCTTTGCTCCAGGCGTTTTCATGCAGCAGGCTGATTTTAAACGCGGCAGTAAAGCTGGATTTTGCGCTTTCGGTATGGCCCTTTTTTAAGGCCAGGATACCCGTCAGCCGGTGGACTTCGGCATCGGTATCAAAATTACGCAGCGACAGCGACATATCGCGGGTGCGTTGCAGCATGGTTTCTGCATCGGTAAAACGCTCTAAGCTGTATAAATCCATCACAATATTGGCATACACCCGGCAGCGCAGCGTAGTGCTGCTGCAGGTATGCAGATAATCCATCGCCTTGTAATGCTCTTGCAGCGCTTGTTGAAATTCTTCAAAACCAAAATGCACCTGCCCAAGACCAATATGGGCATGAATAAAGCTGGCATAGTGCTGATTTTCCTGGGCAATCTTGCTGCATTCATGCCAGATTGAGGCGGCAAGCAGGGTGTCACCCAGATCGAAATGACAGCGGGCCATTTGCTCCAGCAGGCCGGCATACTCTGCCGAGTCCCTGGGCGCTTTGTCCAAAGCCTGCTGCAACGTCATCAATGCTTCGCTGTGCATGCCCAGCAAAATCTGCGCTTTGCCTAAAATCAGTCCGGCCTGCACCTCCCCATGAAGATATGCAATCGCACTGGCCTGGTTTCTGGCGTGTTTGGCCAGTTGCAGGCCTTCATGCGTTTGCGAGAGCAGAATTTCATCTGCTCCTGCCAGCAGTCGGTCAATATCTGTGGGTGAGGCGCTGGGTCTGAGCGACATTACTCTTCCTCGGTACTGCGCTGTTTTTTGGGCACAGCAATACCCAGTTGTTTCAGCTTGCGGTACAGATGGGTACGTTCCAGGCCCACTTTTTCCGCAACCCGGCTCATATTGCCATTGGATAAGTCGATTTGACGCTCGATATAGAGTTTTTCAAACTGATCGCGTGCTTCCCGCAGCGGCAGGCTTAAGTCAATACTTGGTAAGCCGGCTGAATTCTGGCTGTGGCTTTCGGTATGGACACTGCCATTAGGCGAAAATTGTGAAAGTAAGCGGGCTAAAGGCGCGCTGTCAATTTCACCATCGCGGCTGGTAATGGCCACACTCTTAACCACATTGGCCAGCTCATCCAGGTTACCTGCCCAATCCTGGCGCGATAACAGCTGCAAAGCCAGCGGGCTGAAATAACGCGGCCCCAGCTTATGCACACCAATGGCATCGTTTAACAGTCTTTCTGCCAGCGCAGGAATATCTTCCCGGTGCTCAGCCAGACAAGGAATGGCAATGCTGAGCTGAGAGATAAAATTGAGCAACTCAGGTTCCAGCTGGGTGGCCAGAATACTGAGTGGCTTGCTGGATGCGCAAACCAGGCGTACCCGTTGTTTTTCCAGTTTTGGCAGAATGCTTTTTAAACCCAGCTGGGCACGGCGGTCCAGCCAGGCTAAATCGCGTAAAAATAAAATCCCGCCAGTGGCTTTATTCAGTAATTCTTGTGGTGCCTGTGCCAGATCTTCATTGGACGGCGGCGAAACAAAAGGGGCATTGGGCTGATTTAAAAACCGCGCGCAATGTTCAAAGCCGACGCCAGGCATACCCAGCAGCAAGACCGGGCCGGTTTTTCCGCGCAAAGGGCTGAGTGTGGATTGTAATTCCTGAATCGCCAGCCCTGAGCCTAAACGCTCCAGTGTGGGTGCGCGCGGGGCGGCTTCACTGGGTAAAGACAGAGCACGCTTTACCGTAGCCAGCAGCTTTTGCAAACCAATCGGCTTTTCCAGAAAATCCAGCGCGCCAATACGGGTGGCTTCCACCGCCGTATCAATGGTGGCATGTCCGGACATCATCACCACAGGCATGGTGAGCTGACCATTTCGCGACCATTCTTTGAGCAGCGTAATGCCGTCAGTATCTGGCATCCAGATATCCAGCAGCACCAGACGAGGCTGTGATTGATTTCTGATTTTACGGGCAGCTTCTGCATTTTCAGCCAGGACAATGCCATAGCCTTCATCTTGCAGAATCTCCGACAATAATTCACGAATGCCGACTTCATCGTCGACGATCAAAATATCCTGACTAGCCAATTGCTTCCTCCGCGAGGGGCAGCTCGATACGAACCCAAGCGCCACCTTCATCCCTGTTGCCGGCCTGTATTCGGCCCTGATGTTCTTCGATTATTTTTTTTACAATGGCTAAACCTAAGCCCGTCCCTTTGATTTTAGTGGTGATATACGGCTCAAACACCCGTGGCAGAATGTCGCTGGGGAAACCAGTGCCACTGTCTGTCACGGTTAAACACGCAAAACGCTCGTTTTTTTCCATCTTAAGGCAAATCCGCTTCAGGTTTGCGGAATTTTCTTGCCCTGCAATGGCGTCCTGAGCATTTTGTAATAAATTATGAATCACCTGACGCAGCTGGGTAGCGTCCCCCAGTACCATCAGTGGTTCATCACTCATTTGTTTAATGATCAAAGGTGAAGCTTCGTAAAGCACCAAAATTTCAGTTAACAGCTGCTGCAAATCCAGTGGCTTTTTCTTGCCGCTGGGCTGCCGGGCATAATCTCTGAAAGCATCAACCATATCTTTCAATGCACCCACCTGGCGCACAATGGTCTGGGTATTACGTGATAATAACTCGGCACTGGCAGGGTCCAGCTTATCTGCCAGCTTATGCTCCATCCGTTCTGCCGCCAGCTGAATAGGCGTCAGTGGATTTTTAATTTCATGCGCTAAACGCCGGGCTACTTCACCCCATGCCGCATCGCGCTGTGCCGAGAGTAAATCAGTAATATCGTCAAAAACCACCACAAAACCGGTGTGTGATGCATCTTGCTGATCAATTAACCGCGTGCCTTTTACATGCAAAACACGCTTGGTATTGACCAGTTCCAGCTGATGTTGCCACTGATCTTGCTTAGATAGTAATCTATCTGCGATCTGAGTACAAAATGGTGTAAGTGCCGGATAAAATAAATGCCAGTTTGTCAGGGGCTCTTCACCAATTCTTTCAGGGTCAATGCCTAAAATCCGCAGGGCACTTTGGTTGGATGAGCGCAACCGCCATGCATCGTCAAAAGACAATACCCCTGCCGAAAGCGACCCCAGAATAGCACCTAAATGGGCTCGTCCTGCTGCTTGTTCAGCCTGATGCATTTCCAGTGTACTGCGTGCTTCAGACAGCTGTCTGGTCATTCTGTTAAAGGAATGCGTCAGTATGCCCAGTTCATCCCGGCTGATCACCGGCTGCATTTGCGAATAATCCCCGGCCGCAACGGCACGGGTTCCCTCCGCCAGTACAGATAACGGCGCCGCCAGCCGGTCTGATAAATAAATGGCTAAAGCCAGTGCCCCTAACAGGGCCATCAGCAGCGCCAGCGTCAGCGTCAGACTATAGATTAATTTAAGTCCGCGTCGGGATTGTGACAGCTGCTTGTAATCACTGCGTACTTTTTCGACAAGCTCCGCGTCGGCTGCTAATTGTTTGGGTACGGGTTGCACCAGCTGCAGTATCCGGGTGCGGTCACCAAAGTTACTGGCGCGTACCGCAACCAGTACCCGCATGGTTAAACCCTGATCATTATGGGGTTCAATAATTTTAAAAGGGTTGCGCAGGGCCTGGCGCAGCTGGGTGCGGTCAGGCTGTATGGGAAACAGGCTGGCGTTTTCACCGCCGATATGCGCTAAGGTCTGGCCTGATTCATCAAATAAAGACAGCTCTTGCACGCCGGTCTGATCCCGCAGCCGGCCAAGTCTGGAAAGCAGGCCTGCGCTGCTGTCATCGCTGATATCCATGGCAATCACATTGCCCTTGCGGGCCAGATCGCTCAGCTGATAATCAATGGCGTTGTGTCCCAGATTCAGGCCGCGATCCAAGGCATGGTCAACGCGTAAATCAAACCAGTTTTCAATACTGCGGTTTAAAAACTGAACGGACAGGGTATACACCAGAGTGCCGGGCAGCACGGCCACCAGGGCAAACATCAGCACCATTCTTAATGTAAGGCGGGAGCCAAAGACCTTGGCGCGGACTTTTTTAACCAGATTGATCAGGCGGAAGCTGACCAGAAACAACAGACCACTGAGCAGTAATAAATTCAGTACCAGCAGTACGCCATAATATTCGGCAAAGGCGGAGGTATTACCACTGGCGGTGGCCAGCAGAAAAATCAGAATGGCACCGAGCGAGGCCAGCAGTAAAAGTTTAGGCTTACTCATTGGTGTCTTCAGTGCGTGCTTTGGATAAATCTACCCACTGCGATTCCAGCTGCCATCCATTATGGCCAATTGCGGTCAGCTGATAAGTGGTTGGCATACGCGAATGATCCAGCTTTAAACGGACTTTGCCGGAAAAATCACTGCGGTCACGGGCAATACTGCTGTCGTTCAGCACGCCCCAGTTGCGCACAATACCCAGAGCCGCCAGTGCTTCAGATAAGTTTTGAAAATTGCGGTAAAAGCTGCCGATATGCAGCCGGTACTGGCGGGTCAGCGCATGGTAAGACAGCTGGTAGCTCAGCATGGCATTAGGGCCAAAGCCATCGGCCACCTGCCGGTACCAGGAATAAATACGCGGTTTTGTCAGCTGAAATTCATAGACGAAAGTCAGCGAAAGCCCGTTTTTCAGGGCTTCCTGTAAATCATTAGACAGCGAAACATCGAACCGGGCGGCAATCTCGATCCGGTTGTCGTTATAGCTGGCTTCGGCCTTCTGGGCCTTAATATCGCCAGCATCCGCCCATACCCAGGCGCACAGCAGTGAGGCCATGCAAAACAAAGCCAGCTTAAACAGACGCTGGCCTTGCAGAAGAGCGGATAACAGGCTTGATTTCAGCATGGTTGAGACCGCGGGGAATGTCCGTCAGACTGGTTTGGTAAAAAGGGCGTAGAAAAAGCCATCATGTTCCGGGGTCGGCAAAAGCTGACCATCTGCAGGGATAAAATCGGGTAAAGGCAGTCGTTTTGCTTCGGGATGACGATGGGCAAAAGCACTGACCGCATCGGTATTCTCTGCGGCAAAAACAGAGCAAGTAGCGTACAGGAGTTTGCCGCCCGGCGCTACGAGAGGCCAGAGTGCATCCAGCATTTCTGCTTGTTGACGGGCAAAACCTGCAAAGTCGTCGCTTCGGCGCAACCACTTGATATCCGGGTGGCGGCGTACCACACCGGTGGCAGAGCAAGGCACATCGGCCAGAATACGGTCAAACAGCTGACCATCCCACCAGGCGTCCGGCTTGCTGGCGTCGCCCACCAGTAAGGTGGCAGTCTGGCCCAGACGGCTGATATTTTCCTGTACCCGTTTCAGGCGTACCGCATCATTATCCACGGCGGTTAAAGCCACATCGGCCAACTCTAAAATATGGCCGCTTTTACCGCCCGGAGCCGCACAGGCATCCAGCACGCGCTGGCCATCCTGAACATCCAGCAAACGGGCAGCATACTGCGCGCCCAGATCCTGTACCGAGACCCAGCCATCAAAAAAGTGAGGTAAGCGGTCAACGCCAACCGGGTGTTGCAGTTGAATGGATAAACCATCGGCGGAGCTGGCGATGATTTCATCGGCGGCCAGCAGGGCGATATAGTCGGCCGCATTGGTTTTGCTCTGATTAATACGCAGAGTCATTGGCGGATGTTGATTATTGGCCGCTAAAATTTCACGCCATTGCTTCGGATAGGTTCTGCGCATGGCCGCAATCCACCAGGCCGGATGCGAATACTGGCCGTATTCACTGTTTTGCGCCATTTTGAACAGATCATCTTTTTGGCGCAGAAAATTACGCAATACGCCATTAACCAGGCCCTTGCCATGGCCGGCCCCCGTTTGTGTGGCCACCGTCACGGCGTGATCCACAATGGCATGGGGCGCAGCACGGCTGAATTGCAGCTGATAAATGGCCACCAGCAGCAGGGCTTTCAGTTCTGGCTCTGACAGTGGTTTTTGCAGCAGCTGGCTCAGCATCCGGTCGATCAGGCCCAATTGGCGCAGTGTGCCGTAGCTGACATCCTGAATGGCACCACGCTGACGTGGCAGCAGGCCGGGCTCTTCCCGCCAGACCTTATTCAGGGCTTCGTTCAGATTCTGGCCGGCAAGTACACCGGCAACAATACGGCAGGAAAATTTTTGAGTAGCTAACAAGGTGTTCTCTTCATAATGGCCGGTCTTGTCCGGCGGTTGGGGATACCCATGCAAAGATGGTTTACATGGTCCCGGCGGTTAATTTTATTGCCCGCGGGCGATGGCATGCAGTCTGGCCACGCGATCCGCAGTTTGAGGGTGAGTACGGAACAGATCAGATAATCCACCGCCGGTCAGCGGGTTAATAATCATCATCTGAGCGGTTTCCGGATGAGCGTCCGCGGCATGCATAGGAATGCCACGGGCGTAGTTTTCAATTTTTTGTAAAGCATCGGCCAGGGCCAGCGGGTCACCCGAAATCCGTGCGCCACCGGCATCGGCTTCAAATTCACGCGCGCGTGAGATGGCCATTTGAATCAGCGAAGCGGCAATCGGGGCCAGAATAGCCAGCGCAATGCCGACAATCGGGTTCATTGGACGGCCATTTTCATCCCGGCCACCAAAAAACATGGCGAAGTTCGCCAGGGCGGAAATCGCACCCGCCATGGTGGCAGAAATGGTCGAAATTAAAATATCCCGGTGCTGAACGTGGGC
>JBOFGM010000626.1:0-2695 GCA_051649105.1 Iodobacter sp.
GCCCTTGAAGGCAAGATTATTCATGTGCGTCTGTTAGGTGCCACCGTCAGGCTGGAAGTGCAAACCCACAATGCCGAGATCGTTGAAGTGGAAATCACCCGCGAGCGTCAGCAAGAGGGGCAATGGAAAACCGGCGAAACGGTTTTCCTGACGCCAAGGGAAGCCAAAGTCTATCCGGAAACCGCTTAATCCACGCATTTTGAGCGATATTTCAAACTAAACAGCTGACAACGTAATGACTCCTTGCCCATCGCTGCTGACACAGCTAGGGTAAAGAGTCATCTTGCACTGTGCAGCTCATGCTACTTGAACCCGTTTGGAATATTGGCCATCAGTGGGTCGCCCTGCGCGTGCATTGCACCGCAGAGCAGCTGACTGCATTTGCCCCTTTACTGACCGACTCCACGCTGGAAAAACTGCCCTGCCTGTGGGAAAGCCCGGACGGTCTGCTGCCGCCAGATTTAGCCGACCCCCATTCCTTTATTGCCTTACTGAACCAACCGGAATTACCTCTGCCCCCCGGCGCACGACGCCTGATCACCACCGCAACGACAGGCGAAGAGCCGAGCCTGCTGGCGGGAGTGCATCACCTGCCTTCCCCTCTGCCGGAGCAGATCTGGCTGAGCGGCGACTGGCTGCTGGCACCACAAACCACCGATCATCGCCCCAACCCCAGCAAACCCGTATTACTGGAGCTGCTGGGATTAATTGTCAGCGATGCCGATACCCCGGCCATTGAAACCGTTATCGCCAAAGCCCCGCAACTGGTCTTTAGTTTATTAAGGCTGGTTAATTCGGTGGGCATTGGCGGCAATACCCATGCCGAAAGCCTGCGACAAGCCATTGCTATTCTGGGCCGGCGGCAATTGCAGCGCTGGCTGCAGCTGCTGCTCTATGCGGAACAATTTGGTGCCGATTGTGGCATGCCTCCCCTGCTGCTGCTGGCCGCTTTGCGGGCCAAGCGGCTGGAAGGCTGGGCCAGCCGGCAGCAGCTGACAGGAATAAAACCCGATGTGGCCTTTATGGCCGGAATTTTATCTTTGCTGGACCGGCTTTTTGGCCAGCCACTGGCCGAAATTCTGCAACCCCTGCCGCTGAGTGACGAACTGCGCTCCGGCCTGCTGCAAGGCAGCGGCCCTTTGGGTCATGCCATTCAAGCCCTTGCCGCCATGGAAACCGGTGATGATGCCTTACTGCAAACGCTGTTGCCCGACACCCGCTCTGCCCTCTGGCAAAAAAATGAAGTGGATGCTTTTCACTGGGTCAGAAAACTAATGGCGACACAAGTATGAATAATGAGCTCGACACCCATTCCGGGATTTATGCCACCCTTGAAGCCTCCCTAATCACCATGGATCTGGAAGGCTATATCACGGGCTGGAACCGGGGTGCCGAACAACTTTTTGGCTATCAGGCCACAGAAGTACTGGGTAAACATATTCTGCTGTTGTATGACAATGAAGATGAAAATGATGTAGAGCTGTTTAATGAAGTGATTGCCAATGGCTCGGCCGAAATGGATGTAAAACGCCGGCGCAAAAACGGCGAAGTATTCTGGGCCCATTTACATCTGACGCGGGTGCGCGATAAAGACGGCCATGCCAGCCGGCTGATTGGCTATTTGCGCGATGTAACCAAACAGCTGGCCGTGGAAGAGCGCAGCCGGCTGTGTATGCGTATTTTTGAATATGCCCGTGAAGCCATCGTCATTACCGATGCCAGCCGGCATATTATTGGCGTTAACCGGGCCTATCTGGAGATCACCGGTTATCAGAGCGATAAAGTCACCGGCACCATCCCCAGCTTTTTATTGCAGCCGGATAATAAAATTGAAGCCATTCTGGCCGCCACCGGACACTGGGAAGGAGAGCTATGGGATAAGCGTTTCAATAATGAGTCCTACCCCTCCTGGCTGACCATCAGCGCGGTACATAATCCCTATGGTGAAATCAGTCATTATTTTGCAGTTTTTTCTGATTTAACCGAACGCCGCCAGGCTGAAGAGCAGATTCATCAGCTGGCCTATTACGACACCCTGACCAAATTACCTAACCGCGCCATGCTGTTTTCTTTATTAGAGCAGTCACTGGCCGAAGCAAAACGTAAAAACAATCACGGAGCACTGCTGTGCTTTAATATTAATAATTTTAAAGATATTAATGATTCATTTGGTCATTCAGAAGCAGATAATTTATTAAATGAATTAGCCGGCAGAATATGCAATACCCTGCGGGATGAAGATGTGGTTTCCCGTTTCGGAGCCGATGAATTTTATATTGCTTTATTTGAAGTTCAGCACCGGGAAGATGTCATTATTGTCGCCCGCCGTATTTTACAAGTTATATCCCTGCCCTTTTATTTAAAAAAACAAGAAATTGCACTGGTCGCGCATATTGGCATCAGCATTTATCCGGATGATGGCAGAGATGCAGAAAAATTAATTAATGATGCTGCAGTGGCAATGCATAAGGCCAAAAACAGCAATCAGGGGTGTTTGTTTTATTCCAGCGAAATGAACCGGCGTTCTTTAGAAAGAATCAAAATAGAAGCAGAATTGCATCATGCGCTGGACCGCAATGAATTTCAGCTTTATTTCCAGCCACAGGTGGATCTGCCCAGCGGCAGAATCTTAGGTGCCGAGGCGTTGATCCGCTGGCAGCATCCGCAAAAAGGATTTATCTCTCCGCGTGATTTT
>JBOFGM010000627.1:0-1328 GCA_051649105.1 Iodobacter sp.
GATTAAATCAGAGACCCCCGGCTCACCGATCCGCAACAGACAATCAAATCCTTCATGAATCAGATCCACGCGGTGATCCGTGGTGCTGATACCGATCTCAAGCAGTGGGTTCGCATCCAAAAACGCCGGTAAATGCGGAATAACCAGGTTTCTGGCAATGCCTGCAGGCAAATCGATCCGCAGCCGCCCGGTTAACCCCGCTGCCACGGGCTGAAACATGGCCTGCAGCTGTTCGGCTTCGGTCAGTAAATCTTTGCAGCTCACCAGAAAACGCTCCCCGTCCGGGGTCAGGCACACACTGCGGGTGGTGCGCTGTAATAAGCGCGTTCCAAGGCGCTCCTCCAGCTGGCGCACCAGGGTGGAGACATAACCTTTAGCCAGCCCCAGCTGTTCTGCTGCCCGGCTGAAACTGGCCAGATCGGCCACCTTAGCGAAAACGCGCAACTCGTCAAGATTCATCACTGCATCCTGCCACTGTTCTTTCACAGGGAATAGTGTAGTCTATTTTATGGGGTTTATTACGATAAAAAACACAGTTAAAGTGGGTTTATTCCATCAATCAAACCAAGGCCACCACCATGATACCCATTGCACTGATTACCGGAGCCAGCCGCGGGCTGGGACGCAGTACGGCACTGAAACTGGCAGAAAGCGGCACCGATCTGATTATTACCTATAAGAGCAATGCCGCCGAAGCCACCGAAGTGGTCCGGCTGATTCATGCCCAGGGCCGTAAGGCCGTGGCACTGCCGCTGGACATGGCCGACAGCAGTCATTTTGCAGCCTTTGCTGAAACGGTCAAAACAGCGCTGACCACCGAATGGCAACAAGATCATTTTGATTTTCTGGTTAATAACGCCGGGGTGGGCATTCATGCCAGCCTGATGGAAACCACGGAAGCTCAGTTTGATACGCTGTTTAATATCCATCTGAAAGGCACGTTTTTTCTGACCCAGGCATTATTGCCACTGATGAATAAAGGCGGCCGTATTGTGAATATTTCAAGCGGGCTGACGCGCTTTTCCATGCCCGGCTTTGCAGCCTATGCGGCGATGAAAGGCGGCGTGGAAGTATTAACCCGCTATATGGCGCAAGAATTGGGCCCGCGTCAGATTGCGGTCAATACCGTCGCACCAGGCGCGATAGAAACGGATTTTGGCGGTGGTATGGTGCGGGATAATGCGGCCATGAATGCAGAGATCGCCAGCCATACCGCGCTGGGACGCGCCGGACAGCCGGATGATATCGGGGGAGCCGTTGCGGCCTTACTGGCCGGGGGAAATCGCTGGATTAATGCTCAGCGCATTGAGGTATCCGGTGGTATTGCG
>JBOFGM010000628.1:0-1717 GCA_051649105.1 Iodobacter sp.
ATATCTTTAATCACGCCCACAATCACGCCAATTTTATCGGACTGGGTATTGAGCTGGCCAATCACGCCGGCGGTATTGCGCACCAGCTCCGCCACATCGCGCATGCCATCGACGGCGCTTTTAACCACTCCTTGCCCTTCGCTGGCACTGGTAAAAGCGTGCTCACCGCGCTGGCTGACTTCACTGGTGGTGCTGGCCACTTCATCAATACTGGTGCTGATCTGCTCCATGGTGGCGGCAATATAAGCCACTTGCTCATGCCGCTGGCTGTTCAGATCGGTTACCTCTTGTTGCAATGCTTCATGCTGCAGCTTGCTGGTGACGTCTTCCCAGCAGGCCAGATAGCATTTAACCTGGTTCGGATGCTGCATATCCCAGATGGGATAAGCCTTGGTGCGCAGGGTAATACTGCCCAGCGGAATATCGGCGCTGTGGGAGGCATTACGTGCGCCGCTGCCCAGTTTTTGTAAAATTTTACGCACCCGTTCCGGGTCCCGATGAAAACGATGGATGGAGCCGCCCTCGGCGGCGGTTGGATCGGCACCGCGCAGGACTTGCTGCATTTCCGTTTTATATTTTTCAAAGACCAGTTTTGCGGTTTGATTCATATAAAACACATTGTTTTCATGGCTGGTATCACACAACAAGACCATATTATCGACATGATCCAATACGCTTTTCATCATTTCCAGTTGGGTATCAGCAGTGTCTTTGACGGATTTTTTCTGTGTAAAACCAAACATAAGAGGATTCCTTGCCGGTACGTTTTCAAATGAAAACAATTGCTCTATTTATAGACCGGCCAGGCGGATAACTATTATTTAATTTGTAAGTTGTTTAAATAAAAAAGCCCTGCTGCATTTCTGCAACAGGGCTTTATCCGGCAATAACAGGATTAATTAGCCGGATTCGGGCTGCGTTTATGAATGGCTTCAATGGCTGCATCCAGCTCCGGAGTGATCACCACATCCAGGCTGCCGATATTTTCTTTCAGCTGATCCATGGTGGTGGCGCCAATAATATTACTGGCCACATACCAGCGGCTGCTGACCCAGGCCAGTGCCATTTGGGCAGGAGACAAACCATGTTCACGCGCCAGTTGTACATAGGCGGCAATGGCAGCCGGTACTTCTGGTTTTAAATAGCGCGAGCCAAAATTGCTGAACTGGGTCATCCGGCCTTGGGCCTGTGCATTATCCAGATATTTACCGGACAATAAGCCAAAGGCCAGCGGGCTGTAGGCCAGCAAGCCGACTTGTTCCCGGTGGCAGGTTTCGGCCAGACCATTTTCAAACTGGCGGTTAATTAAATTAAACACATTTTGAATGGTGGCAATGCGTGGCAGCCCTTGCTGCCGGGCAATATGGCTGGCTTCCATGATGCCCCACGGGGTTTCATTGGATAAACCGATATGGCGTACCTTACCGGCCTTGACCAAGTCATCCAGTGCCGATAATTGCTCAGCAAAATCCGGCGTATCGGGTTTTTCCTGAGTCGGGTCGTAATAGCTCTGACCAAACATCGGCACACTGCGGGCAGGCCAGTGTAACTGGTACAGATCCAGATAATCGGTACGTAAACGCTGCAGGCTGGCATCACATGCGGCATGGATTTGTTCATGGTTCAGCTGCGGCCCGCCACGAATCCAGTCCATTCCGCGGTTCGGGCCGGAAATTTTGCTGGCCAGAATAATCTTGTCGCGGCTTTGCCCGGCCAG
>JBOFGM010000629.1:0-1437 GCA_051649105.1 Iodobacter sp.
GAATTGCGTTATGTACCTGGACATAAAAACACCCCAAAAGTAAGGACGGGTGTCCAACTTTTGGGGTGCAGTTCACTTTCGCGGTTTTTTTTATGGCACCCGGATTACCCGGGTGCACACAACCCTTATTCGCCTAAAGCTGCAAATAACTGGTCACGAATCTCTTCAACCTGACCCACACCATTTACTTTAACGTATTTAGGTGCAGTGGCATCGCCGCTGGCGGCCATGGCGCCATAGTAGCCAACCAGAACTTCAGTTTGCTCGTGATAAACCGAAAGGCGCTTTTTAACGGTTTCTTCTTCATCATCAGCGCGCTGAATCAGCTCTTCACCGGTCACATCATCTTTACCTTCAACCTTAGGCGGGTTGAATTTAACATGATAAGTACGGCCCGAAGCCACGTGTACACGACGGCCAGCCATACGTTCAATGATTGCGCTGTCCGGTACATCGATTTCAACCACATAATCGATCACCACACCGGCTTCTTTCATCGCGTCCGCTTGCGGAACAGTGCGGGGAAAGCCATCAAACAAGAAACCATTGGCACAATCTGCATCGGTAATGCGTTCTTTCACCAAACCAATAATGATGTCATCACGAACCAGCCCACCCGCATCCATAATGGATTTTGCTTCCAGACCCAGAGGCGTGCCGGCTTTAACCGCTGCGCGCAGCATATCGCCAGTAGAAATTTGCGGGATATTGTATTTTTCTTTGATATAGGTCGCTTGTGTACCCTTACCAGCGCCTGGTGCACCCAAAAGAATTAATCTCATTGTTTTTCCCTAGTGGTTAATATTTTTTTGATTCAGATCGTTGGGTAAAGGCTTGGCGAACCCGCGCTAAATCTTCTGGCGTATCGACTCCGGCCATTGGGGCATCAGCGGCAATATGCACACCAATACTGTAACCATGCCACAGCACGCGCAGTTGTTCCAGCGCTTCAATCGATTCGATGCTGGATGGCGACAGTTCTCGGTAAGTACGCAAGAAACCAGCGCGATATCCATAGATACCAATATGCCGCAGTGGCGTCAGCTCAGGGGGCAATACCGACTGCTGTTGCATAAAGGCATCGCGTGGCCATGGAATAGCAGCACGGCTGAAATACATCGCCCGCTGTCTGGAGTCCAGCACCACCTTTACCGCATTTGGATTTAAAAAGTCAGCCGCAGTATCAATATGATGACATGCGGTTGACATTGACAGACTGGCATCGGCAATCAGTTTAGCGGCCACTGCATTAATCAGCGCCGGATCGATCAGGGGCTCATCGCCCTGCACATTCACCACCACCGCATCGTCTGCCAGCCCCAGCTGATCAACCGCCTCAGCCAACCGGTCCGTCCCGCTGGGGTGATCACTACGCGTTAAAATCGCGGCATAGCCTGCGGCTTCAACGGCAGCCTTAATTTGTTCATCATCGGTGGC
>JBOFGM010000630.1:0-2913 GCA_051649105.1 Iodobacter sp.
CGAACGCGGATCAGACGGCTGACAATCAGACCGAAGTATTCAAACATACGGCGTACTTCGCGATTACGGCCTTCTTTCAGAATAACGTGATACCAGTGATTAAAGCCTTCACCGCCACGGCGTTCCACGCGGACAAAACGGGCATTACCGTCTTCCAGCTCAATCCCGCTGATCATGGTGCTGATTTGTTCCGGAGTCAGTTCACCAAACACACGCACCGCATATTCACGCTCTACTTCAAAGCTTGGGTGCATCATGCGGTTAGCCAGTTCACCCGATGTGGTAAACAGCAAGAGACCACTGGTGTTGTAATCCAGACGGCCAACGGCCACCCATTTGCTGGATTTAAGACGCGGCAAGCGATCAAATACGGTAACACGGCCTTCCGGATCATCCCGGCTGACCAGCTCGCCTTCTTGTTTGTGATACATCACGATGCGCGGCAAACGATCCGGCCATTTCAGAACCACCCGTTTACCATCAAAGCGAACATCGTCCCCTAAGCTGACCTTGCTGCCTAAGGCGGCGATTTTGCCGTTGACCGATACTTTACCGGCCGCGATGGCGTCTTCCATGCTGCGACGTGAGCCATAACCGGTAAAGGCCAGGGCTTTTTGCAGGCGTTCTGCCGGAATTTCTGTGGTGGCAACGCGGCGTTCACGCAATTCTTTTTGCATTTGCAGCTCGCGAACTGAACCCTGACGCAATTGCATGCGGCGGGCGCGCGTGACTGTTTTATATTTGATCTTACGGGTATCGCCTTCACCTGCAGCTACGGCGCTGGCTTCTGCCACGGCCTTGTAGGCTTCAAAGGTCGGACGTTCGGCCTTACCGCCCTGAGGGTTCGGGCGCGAGCGTGGTGTGCGTGGCACGCGGGCTTCGGGCGCTGCAGCAGGTGCTGCGCCACGGCCACTGCGACCGCCACGGCCGGCAACGGGCATTGCTTCGGCAAAACCGGCATTGCGGCTCTGGCTTCTGCCACGGGAACCGGCGGGTTTTGCACCGCTTACAGCGGCTTTGCCATAGGCTGGATTGCTGGTGCTGTATTGCTCACCGGTGGGCTTGCCACCCGTACGCTTGCCCATGCCCGCAGCCTGCACGGTGCGTTCGCTGGCCTTACGTTCTGCAATAGCCGGCTGGGGGCGACGTGATCGGGTGGTTTTCATGTGCGTTTCTTTCCAAAAAAACAGAAGATTATAACCTGAATCCGCGTCTTACAGGAGATTCATCCTGCACAATAGCAAACCGCCGAGTTTTACCCGGCGGCTGCATGACGAATAAGACGTTCTTTTACACTATAGAAAAGAAAGCGATGCATCCCAGGCTGGTCAGCCCCAGATTAAAAACCTGACCTTCCAGGCTTTCCCCTTCGCTTAATTGGGTGTGGCGTAAGATCTCATGCATCACTTCAACTTCTTTATACCATTTCAACAACCGTGAATCATGGTTTAAAAAGGTTTCAATTTCTGTCTTCTGCGGGTGCTCGCCAATCACATGCACATGGCCTGTATCATCCCCCCGCAACTGTAAAGCAGGCGGAATGGTGACACCAAGCAAGCTGAGCTGGGTTTGCAAATCATCACCAAACCGCTTGAGTTCTGAAGACGCTTTGCTACTTAGTTCAGTCAAAGAAAAACCGTCGTCAGGCGAACCATCCGACAAAAGGGTTGCGATCTCAAGCAGGGTACTTCCTTGAACATCACTTCCCACCGCAGCAATATCAGACACCGTATTCACAGCCACCTCTCATTGAAAACGCATATTTACTTATAGATTGATATTAGCAAACCGCCTTACATTCTAAACGGTAAAATTTACATTGCAGCTAAATGACGTGCTTTTGATAAAAAACAGATCAGCTTACAACAGTAAGAGCTAATCCATGGTTTTTGCTGTTTGCAATCCAATCCGCCAAGTCAGAAATCAAGCTGATTCGATTATAGGCAGCCATACATAAACACCCCAAGTTTTTGCGCATGGTTCTCAATATCAAAAATTGCACCCTTATTTACGCCACCGATTTCTACAACATGGCACAAAGCCGGTAGAGTAAATCATGGGCTTCACGCGGGTTAAGCGCGTCCGGATCGACCGCCGCCAGGGCATCAATCAGCGGATGCGGTTCCGGCTCGAAATGCATCATAGGCGCTGTCGCAAATAAATCACCCTGCATTCCACCCTGGACACTATTTAACTCAAGTTCCAGCAATTTTTTTCTGGCCTGACGAACCACATCTTTGGGCACACCCGCCAGCTGAGCCACGGCCACGCCATAGCTTTGCGATGCCGGGCCTTCTTGTACGGCATGTAAAAAGACAATACGGTCTTTATGCTCAACGGCATCCAGATGCACATTGGCCACCTCCGGATATTCCTGCGCCAGCCGGGTCAGCTCAAAGTAATGCGTGGCAAATAAGGTATAGGCGCGGTTTTTCTCGATCAGGGCCCTGGCAATCGACCAGGCCAGCGCCAGACCGTCAAAGGTGGAGGTTCCGCGCCCTACTTCATCCATCAGAACCAGAGAATGGGCGGAGGCATTATTCAGAATATTGGCGGTTTCGGTCATTTCCACCATAAAGGTGGAGCGCCCGCCCGCCAGATCGTCCGAAGCACCAATCCGGGTAAAAATCCGGTCCAGTTTGCCAATTTGCGCACTCCTGGCCGGCACAAAGCTGCCGACATGGGCCAGCAGAACAATCAGCGCCACCTGGCGCATATAGGTGGATTTACCGCCCATATTCGGGCCGGTAATCAGCAGCAGCTTACGGGCAACCGAGAAATCCACGCTGTTTGGAATAAAGTCATCAATCTGCGCTTCTACGACCGGATGACGGCCGGCATCGATACGCAGCAACTCGCCTTCAACAAACTGAGGCGCAATATAGTTACCACGCTCTGCCGTATCTGCAAGAC
>JBOFGM010000631.1:0-2205 GCA_051649105.1 Iodobacter sp.
ATACAGATATTCGGCATAGGCCTGGGTTTGATCATTGATTTTTATCGTGCCGCGGGCCGAGGCATGATAGCGCTCGATGCCTGGAATTAAAGTGCTGTATTGCGCGTCATTGTAGGCCAGCACTTGCCCGGTTTTGCCAGCGGTGATGCTGTTGTAGTCTGTCAGTTGTAAGGGGCCTTGCGGGCCGCCAATCAGTTTGGTCGGGTTGCCACTGTAGTAATTGGTAATCACACGGTTCAGACTGCCGCCAGATTCACCACTGAAATCATTGTCTTTCATCCAGCTGACGTCACTTTGGACCAGCTGATCGCGCTTTTGCCCGTCCAGCGAGAAGACCAGACTGAAATTATCTTCATTCAGGCTGCCAAAGCCGGTTTGAATGGCAAAGCTTTTTTCCGTTTGCCCGGTGCCTTCGGTGGAGGCGCCAATTTCTGCGCTTAATTCGGTACCTTTAAATTCCGAGTACAAAATAATATTGACCACCCCGGCCACCGCATCGGAACCATAGATCGATGAGGCTCCGTCCTTTAAGATTTCAATGCGCTGCACGGCCGCCATAGGCAGGCTGTTCAGATCCACAAAGGTTTCTTGCAGGTTTTGTGCTGTGGCATAGCTGCTGATCCGCTTGCCATTAACCAGCACCAGCGTATTTTTCTGGCCCAGGCCCCGTAATGACACACCCGAGGTGCCTGCCGAAAAGCTGCCGGTAAATTGTTCGTTATAACTATTGCCGCTATTGGCGGAAATAGAGCGAACCACCTCAGAAATACTGGTTTTACCGCTGGCGGCTATTTCTTTGGCGGTAATGACCTGAACTGCAGTGGCTCCTTCTTTCTGGCTGACGCGAATATTCGATCCGGTGACAGTAACGCGTTCTACTTTGCTGGCTTCTTCCACGGCAAAAGCCGGGAAAGCAGCGGTAATGGCAAGCACAATGGCTAATGGTTTAAACATACTATCCTCGGTACCTATTATAAAATCAGGGAAAAAAAGCAAAAGGGGGCCTGACGCCCTTGTCCTGGTAAGGTGCGGTTTTAAATTTTTTTCGAAGGATCAGCAGCAGTGGCTGTTGGGCAGGGCGATCAGGGGAAAGGTGTGTCGTTGCATGGCAATATGTTTATTTGTAAGGTGTAATTACTATATGCCTCGTTTAAAATATCCAAAAAGAATATTAAATTAGTTGCATATATTTATATGGAATATAAAGGCGAGAATAAACCAGAATGGGTCATAAAAAGAATGCGAAATGGGGTTTGCCTGGCAGAAGTCGCAGGCTGGTGAAGGGGGGATCGAAGTGACAGACGAAAAAAAATCGCCGGCGGGCGGCGATTTTTATGGAGTGGCTAAAGGGCTTAGCTGGCTTGCTCTTCACCCAGTGCGGTAATCAGCTCGGGAATAAACTGACGTAATTCCCCGACAGAAAGCGCAAAGCTGGATTCAAACATGGCATCTTGCGTATCCACATCCGAGTCTTTCAACTCGTCTTGCAAGACATCCAGCATGCTCATGCGTTTGATTTCCAGCTTTTCAGTCAGTTGAAAGGCAATGCGCTCATTCCACGCCATACCCATCTTGCTGACCAGTTTACCGGTGGCTAAGTGTTGTTTGACTTCATCACTGTGTAAATCCTGGCGGACAAAGCGCGCAATGGCCCCATCATCGCCCGGGAATTTAAGTTCACAGTCTGCATCCAGCTCAAAAGGCACGGGCACTTCATTTTCCAGCCAGCTGGTCATGGCAGTTTGCGGGGTGATCTGGGTTTGAATTAACCGTGTTGGCAGGCTGCCCAGGGCTTCCCGCAGGCTGACCAGCAGATGTTCTGCTTTAGCGGCGGCCGAGGCATCCACTAAAATCAGGTTTTGTTTCAGATCGATCAGGGCGCGGTGGGTGCTGACGCGGGTAAAGGCGCGCGGACGCAGCTCTTCGGCGACGCGTTCGCGAATATCTTTGGCTTCTTTACGGCCCACTTTACGCGCTTCTTCTTCTTCAATATGGCGGATACGCTCTTCCGCTTCTTGCTTGACCACCACGGCGGGCAGGATCTTTTCTTCGGTTTTCAGGCAAACCAGCACCATATCCTGGCGGGCAAAGATAAATTCATCCGGAATATGCGGGGCAGGGGAAACCCAGCCCTGAGACATTAAGTCATGGCTGCCACAAGGGAAAAATGGCTTTTTAAGCAGGCATTCGGCAATCGATTCGGCG
>JBOFGM010000632.1:0-1991 GCA_051649105.1 Iodobacter sp.
AGCCTGCGCTTCGGTAATGCATTGCAATAGCAGCCGCGGATGGCGGGGAGCCAGCGATGCAATAAAACTGCGCACCGGTGCTTCGCCTGCGGCCACATCCAGCGCCAGTTGCACCAGCAAGGGGCTGTGCTGCTGCATAAAACCCAGCATCTGGCGCAGCAGGCTCTGCAAACGGTCCAGCGGTGCCTGCTCTTGTTCTGACTGCCATTCCAGCTGACTGAAAAACGGCGCATACCAGCTTTCTATCAGCTCGGTGATAAAGCGCTCGCGCGAGGTAAAGTGATAAACAAAGCTGCCGGTATTGGCACCAACGGCCTGACACAGGGAGCGAACCGTCAGCGAGCGAAAGCCTTGCTCACGGGCCATTAACAGACCTTGAGCCAGCAGTGCCTGACGAACAGTGGGTGCGGATGGATTCATGGCTTGATCTTATACGCCCGTATAAGCCTTTGCCAGTTTATTTATACAAATGTATAAATACGGCCACAATGGGCGCGTATTTTGGTCATGACCTGTCTGCGGGCAAAAAAAATCGGGCCACCCGAAGGTGGCCCGATCATAACTGCTTTACAAATTAAGCACTTAAAGCTTGTGCCTGAATAGCGGTCAGGGCAATGGTAAACACAATATCGTCTACCAGCGCGCCGCGGGACAGATCATTAACCGGTTTACGCAAGCCTTGCAGCATTGGGCCCACGCTGACCACATGCGCGCTGCGTTGAACGGCCTTATACGTGGTATTGCCGGTATTCAGATCCGGGAATACAAATACAGTGGCCTTACCGGCAACGGCACTGCTTGGTGCTTTTTGTGCGGCAACTTCAGAAACCGAAGCGGCGTCGTATTGCAGCGGGCCATCCAGAACCAGATCCGGATAAGTAGTACGGGCCAGTTCAGTGGCTTCGCGCACTTTATCCACTTCAGCGCCGGCACCTGATTTACCGGTGCTATAGCTGATCATGGCCACTTTAGGGTCCACACCAAAGGCGCGGGCGCTGTCGGCACTTTGCTTGGCAATTTCTGCCAGCTGAACGGCATTTGGATTTGGATTGATCGCGCAATCGCCATAAACCAGAACCTGTTCCGGCATCAGCATAAAGAACACGGACGAAACAATGGAAGAACCCGGTGCCGTTTTGATTAACTGCAAGGCAGGACGAACGGTACTGGCGGTGGTGTGAACCGCGCCTGAAACCAGACCATCCACCTTATCAACGGCCAGCATCATTGTGCCCAGAACAACGGTGTCTTCCAGCTGTTGCAGTGCCTGACCGGCAGTCAGACCCTTGCTCTTACGCAGCTCAACCATGGCATCCACATAATCGCCACGAATCACATCCGGATCCTGAATTTCCAGGCTGGCCGGCAGGGTCACACCCTGTGCAGCGGCAATGGCTTCGATCGAAGCGCGTTTACCCAGCAACACGCAATGCGCAATGCCTTTTTCTTCACAAATAATGGCAGCACGGATGGTGCGTGGCTCTTCGCCTTCTGGCAAGACCACGGTTTTGCGTGAAGAGCGTGCTTTTTGAATTAACTGATAACGGAAAGCAGGTGGTGACATACGAGTCGATGGCGGCACTTGTACGGCATTGAGCAGCATGGCCATATCAATTTGTTCGGCAACGGCATCGAGCACCAGATTCATGCGTTCGCTGTCATCAATGGCCACAGCCAGTGGTAACTGGGTAATGCGTACGGCGGTGTTAAAGCTGTCGCTGTCGGTACGCATCACCGGAATACCGCTGGTTAAAGCCTGACGGGATAATTCCAGAATACGGGCATCGGGCTCGCTTGAATGAGTCAGCAATAAACCGGCCAGTTGCACACCCTGGCTGGCAGCCAGAGCTGTCGCCAGCATCACATCATCACGGTCTCCTGCGCTGACCACCAAGGCACCAGCCTTCAGGCGGGCAATCACTTCAGGAACCGAGCGGGCTGCAACCACGGTTTCCAGCACGCGGCGTTTAGCCAGATCGCCTTCAATCAGG
>JBOFGM010000633.1:0-3488 GCA_051649105.1 Iodobacter sp.
GCTTGCAAAACCATTCTGACGGCGGGCATCGGCCTCACTTAAGCCTTGCAACCGCGCGGCCACGGCCGGGTTATGAATCCTGGCCGAGCTGTGGCGGGAAGCCACCCGGGCGGCATTCACCGCCAGCTCATCACTGACGTTTTCGCCAGACAAAGCCCGTTTCAGTAAGTTAATTTCTTGCAGCTTTTGCCGGGCAAAGGCCAGCCAGCCTTTTAATTCTTCATCCAGCCCGGTTTCTTGGGCCAGATCCACAGGCACATGCAATAAAGAGCATGAGGCACTGATCCAGAAAGGGATATCGCCGGCGGTTTTAAGCCGCGCCAGAATGGCGGATAAATCACTCACCCAGATATTGCGGCCATCGATCACGCCCAAGGACAACACCTTGGTTTTGGGCCAGCCGGTGATAAAGGCATCCAGCTGCTGAGGTGCGCGCACCAGATCCAGATGCACACCGGCCACCGGCAGGCTGCGCAATAATGCGGCATGAGCTTCTACCGATTCAAAATAGGTTGCCAGCAGGATCTTTGGCCCGCAGTTTTTTAAGCTGTGATACACCGGCTCAAAGGCCGCCAGCCATTCAGGCTCTAAATCCAGCCCCAACACCGGCTCGTCCAGCTGCAGCCATTCCACGCCCATTTTGGCCAGCCGCTCCAGAATACGGCGATAGGCTTCGGTTATTTTTGGCAGCAGGCTGAGTTTATCCAGCCCCGCCGTTTTGGCTTTGGCCAGATATAAAAAAGTCAGCGGGCCGGGCAGCACCGGCTTAACGGTATAACCCAGCGATCGGGCTTCTTCAATTTCATAAAAGAACCAGTCCACACCCCCGGCAAAATCCGTATTTTCATCCAGTTCCGGCACCAGATAGTGGTAATTGGTATCAAACCATTTGGTCATTTCCAGCGCGGGCTGATCACTATTACCCCGGGCCAGCTCAAAATATTGCTTCAGGGTTAAATCTTTAGCCGCAAAACCAAAACGGGACGGCAAAGCGCCCAGGAGAGCGGCGGTATTAAGCATCTGGTCATACCAGGCAAAATCGCCCACGGTGACAAAATCCAGCTCTGACTGCCATTGCCAGTGCTGACGGCGTAAAGCGCTGCCGGTCTGAGCCAGCGCCGTTTCATTAATTTCCCCTTTCCAGAATTGCTCTGTGGCAAATTTCAGCTCGCGCTGTGCACCAATCCGGGGAAAACCAAGTATATGAGCCGTAGTCATCTAAATCACCGCTTGTCATGAGTATGATTTGTATCATGCCGTCGGAATTGATATGATTCAAATTCATTATTTTCATACAAATCATGAGCAGCTCTCCAATGCAATCTCTTCTTGAACTTCGTCACCTGAAAACACTGCTGGCCATCCGCGATGCGGGCAGCCTGACCCGGGCCGCAGAACGGCTGCATCTGACGCAATCGGCGCTGTCGCATCAAATCCGCCTGCTGGAAGATCATTACGCCTTGCCCTTATTTGCGCGTAAATCCACGCCGCTTAAATTAACCGCTGCCGGGGACAAACTGGCCCAGCTGGCGGCGGAGTTTCTACCCAGGATTGATCAGGCCGAGCGGGATATTGCCAAACTCAGGGAAGGGGAAGCCGGCCAGCTGAGAATTGCGGTGGAATGCCATACCTGTTTTGACTGGCTGATGCCGGCGATGGATGATTTTCGTGGCCACTGGCCGGAAGTGGAGCTGGATATTGTGTCCGGCTTTCATGCCGACCCGGTGCAGCTGCTGTTTGAAGACCGCGCCGATCTGGCCATTGTCTCGGAAGCGGCCAATGAGCCGGGCATCAGCTATCAGCCGCTGTTTCGCTATGAAATGACGGCTCTCCTGGCCAAAGATCATCCGCTGGCTAATAAGCCATGGCTGAGCGCCGAAGATTTTGCCGGTGAAACACTGATTACCTATCCCGTACCCGATGAGATGCTGGATTTACTGAGAAAAGTGCTGAAACCCGCCGGTATTAACCCCAAACGCCGCACCACCGAGCTGACTGCGGCCATTTTGCAGCTGGTAGCCAGCCGGCGTGGTATTGCCGCCCTGCCCAGCTGGAGTGTGCAGCATTATCTGGAACGCGGTTATGTGGTGGCCAAACCCATTACCAGCCAGGGCCTGACCTCGGATCTCTTTGCCGCAATCAGCAGCGAGCAGGCAGAAAGCGCCTTTATCAGCGATTTTGTCACCACCATGCGCGAAGTCAGCCAGATCAGCCTGCCGGGAATCACCCTGTTATAAATCCCTTGTGATCAGCCCCGGCCCCGGCAAGCTGTCGCCTGATCACCGCAATACAGTTCAAAAACAGACCGTCACTTATGCCATATAAATATAGAGGATAAGCACCACCATGCGCGAAGTCAGCCAGATCAGCCTGCCGGGAATCACCCTGTTATAAAACCATTTTGATCAGCGCCAGCCCCGGCAAGCTGTCGCCTGATCACAACAATGCAGTTAAAAAATCAAATGTCATTTATTCCTGATAAATATATAGGATAAGATATACCAACACAACCAAATATAAGAGAGGTTACCGTGAAACTTGTCTGCTCCCTTACTCTGCTTCTGGCCAGCAGCAGTCTCTTTGCCAGCCCCTCCACCCTTCCCGCAGGGATTGCCTGGGAACAAGGGGATGTGCCGGCCGCCTTTGCCCGCGCCAAAGCAGAAAAGAAACCCCTGTTTCTTTACTGGGGAGCCACATGGTGCCCGCCATGCAATCAAGTCAAAGCCACCATTTTTAATCAGCAGCGCTTTATTGACCGCACCCGGCAATTTATTCCGGTGTATGTGGATGGCGACAGCCCCGGCGCACAAAAGCTGGCCAGCCAGTTTAAGGTTCGCGGCTATCCCAGCATGATTCTGTTTAAACCCGATGGCACCGAAATCACCCGTCTGCCAGGGGAAGTGGATGCAGAGCGCTATCTGAGCACGCTGGAATCCGGCCTGCGCAATGCCCGTCCGGTTAAAGAAACACTGGCCGGCGCACTGCGCGGCGAAGCGCTGAGCAGCGATGACTGGCGCTTTCTGGCCGATTACTCCTGGGAATCTGATCAGGGGCAGTTGATTGAAGAAGACCAGCTGGGTGCCACCTTAAAAACACTGGCGCAAGCGGTGCCCGCCACAGAAAGCTATGCGTCGGTTCATTTACGGCTAAAAGCCATTGCAATCAGTGCCGGCGATGAAAAAGCCACGGCCAGCACAGGCGATCTGGCCTTGCTGCAAAAAATTCTGACTGACAAAGCACTGAGCCGGGATAATTTTGATGTGCTCGTCAACAGTGCCACCGATATCGTCAGCCTGTTAAGTAAGCCACAAACCACGGAGCGGGCGGCCTTAGTCGGCCAGTGGCAAAAATCGCTGCAAACGCTGGCGGGGGACAACTCGCTGTCGGCCAATGACCGCTTAAGCGCGCTGACCAGCCAAGTGGCTTTAGCGAAGCTTGATACGGCCAAAGACGCGGCCCTGCCTGCGATCTTGATTAAAGAAGTCCGG
>JBOFGM010000634.1:0-3538 GCA_051649105.1 Iodobacter sp.
TAGGATCCAGTTCGGGTAAACGTGCCTGATCCATGCGCTGCAAAGGATCCAGACTCGCCTGGCGCGAACCCATAATGCGGTAAGCGGAGATCAGACGCAGCAAATTAACCTGCTTGCGGGTGGCCTCTTCATCGACTGCGCCGCCTTGCTGTACAAAGCGGGGCTGACGAGTTAACTGGCGAAAGGATTCCTCAATGGGAGCACGCGGAATATCACGTTCAACCGCACCAGGGCTTTGCTGCATCTTATCGAAGTAGGAGCGCCATTCCTGATCGACCAGCATCGGGTCGCTCAGATACAGCTCGTAAAGCTCCTCAACGAAAGGAGCATTCCCGCCGAACAGGTGGGAATTAGACCTCAACTCTTTCATCATCGCCGTCTTTAAATCCAGTAATTAGCAGGGATACACTCTGCAATACGCCGCCCCTTACGAAGCGGCTCAAAACATGTACAACACGCTGAACAGGGCAGGCTGCCTGCCCTGTTTCCAGCTTAAAACCGGGGAGCTGTGAATTAACCGCGCTGATCAACCGGCACGTAATCCCGTTTAGTGGCACCCGTGTATTGCTGACGCGGACGACCAATCTTCATACCCGGGTCGGCAATCATTTCATTCCAGTGGCTGATCCAGCCCACGGTTCTGGCCAGAGCAAAGATCACGGTAAACATCGGTACCGGAATACCCAGGGCCGATTGCACAATACCCGAGTAGAAATCGACATTCGGATAAAGCTTGCGTTCAATAAAGTAGCTGTCTTCCAGGGCCACTTTTTCCAGCGCCATGGCCAGTTTGAACTTAGGATCGTCTTGCAGGCCCAGCTCTTCCAGCACTTCATAACAAATACGGCGCATGACGCTGGCGCGTGGGTCCATGTTTTTATATACACGGTGACCAAAGCCCATCAGCTTATGCGTTTTGGCTTTTACGCCTTCCATAAAGGCAGGTACATTTTCTACCGAGCCAATTTCATCCAGCATTAACAGTACAGCTTCATTGGCGCCGCCATGGGACGGGCCCCACAGGCAGGCAATACCAGCGGCGATACATGCAAACGGATTCGCACCAGACGAGCCGGCCAGACGCACGGTGGACGTCGAAGCATTTTGTTCATGGTCGGCGTGCAGGGTAAAGATCACATCGAGTGCCCGAACCAGTACCGGATTAGCCACATAGTCTTCACAAGGTGTGGAGAACATCATGCGCATAAAGTTGGCGGTATAGCTCAGGTCGTTGCGAGGGTAAACAAACGGCAGGCCCTGGTTATAGCGATAACACATTGCAGCAATGGTCGGGATCTTGGAGATCAGACGGAACATGGCTACTTTGCGGTGCTCTTCATTGCTGATATCCAGGCTGTCCTGATAGAACGCTGACAATGCGCCCACAACCCCAACCATCATCGCCATCGGGTGTGCGTCACGACGGAAACCATGGAAGAAACGGGTCAGTTGCTCATGCACCATGGTGTGATTCATCACGGTCTTATTAAAGACTGCGCTTTGAGCGGCAGTCGGCAATTCACCGTTAATCAATAAGTAACAGACTTCCAGATAATCGCTTTGCTCTGCCAGCTGCTCAATCGGGTAGCCGCGGTAGTAAAGCTGACCCAGATCACCATCAATAAAGGTGATCTTTGATTCACAGCTGGATGTCGCCAAAAACCCAGGATCGAAAGTAAACATACCGGTCTTAGAAAATGATCGGATGTCGACCACATCAGGTCCAAGCGTACTCGGCAAAACTGGCAACTCAAGCGTGTCTTTGCCGTCGTTGTAAGTCAGAGTGACTTTCTTTTCCATCTGGTGTTGCTCCTGGGTTTCGGGTTATGCAGCTTGTCGTTGTGCATTTTTTACAAGGTCCAGCATCGGTCTGAGCCGTGTATCCGGACATACTGCCTTGCCATTAAGGTAATCCATCAGATCATTATCTGACAACAAAAGCAGATCCTGAAAAAGGATGATGTCATCGTCAGATAATGTTGGAAGCACTTCTTTCACAAATTGCTCCAGCTGCAAATCCACTTCCAGCAAGCCACGGCGCGAGCGCCACACAATTCGTTTCAGTTCAATTTCTTCCATGTTTCCCTGCCCTGTCAATACTTCAGATAAGGAGCAAGACGGGCTTGCCCCCTATGGTTTAGCTCAGCCGTTTAATCATTAAGTCTTTAATCTTGCCAATTGCCTTGGTTGGGTTGAGTTCCTTAGGGCAAACATCAACGCAATTCATAATGCTGTGGCAGCGGAACAAGCGATATGGATCTTCCAGATTATCCAGACGTTCATTGGTTTTTTCATCGCGGGTATCCGCAATAAAACGGTAAGCTGCCAGCAAACCAGCCGGGCCGACAAATTTATCCGGATTCCACCAGAATGACGGGCACGATGTGGAACAGCATGCGCACAAGATACATTCGTACAGACCATCGAGCTCTTTACGGTCTTCCGGAGACTGCAGGCGTTCGCGGTCTGGCGGCGGATTATCATTTTGCACATATGGCTTAATCGAATGATATTGCTTAAAAAACTGCGTCATATCGACGATTAAGTCACGTATAACCGGCAAACCCGGCAAAGGGCGAATTTCCACCGGTTGCTTTAAGCTGGCGATATCGGTAATACAGGCCAGGCCGTTTTTACCATTGATATTCATCGCATCTGAACCGCAAATCCCTTCGCGGCAAGAACGGCGAAAGCTCAGCGTATCATCTTGTGCTTTCAGACGAACCAGACCATCCAGCAATTTCTTGTCCGAAGGTTCCAGTTCAACATGGTAGTCCTGCATGTACGGCTTAGCGTCCACATCAGGGTTATAGCGATAGAGCTTGAAATGCATCTTCATCGGTTTTATCTCCTGATGCTTAGTAAACGCGTTTTTGCGGGGCGATATATTCAACGGTCAGTGGTTTGGTATGCACTGACTTGTAAGTAAGCTGCTGTGTTTTGCCATCAAACAAAGTGTGCTTCATCCATTCATCATGACGATCCGGGAAGTCATCATGCGCATGGGCACCACGGCTTTCCTTACGGGCTTCGGCACAAATCAGCGTTGCAACCGCCACTTCAATCAGATTATCCAGCTCCAGCGCTTCAACCCGCGCGGTATTGAATACTTTGGATTTATCTTTGATCTGTGTGCGCCTGGCTCGCTCGGCCACCGCCTTGATTTCGGTCACGCCCTTGGCCAGATTTTCCGAATTACGGAATACACCGGCACGCAGCTGCACCACTTTTTGCATTGCATTGCGCACATCGGCCACTTCTTCGCCGCCAGTCTGGTTTTCTAAGCGGGCCAGACGGGCCAGCGAGAATGCAGCAGCATCGGCAGGCAGAGGACGCAGTTCAGGGCGCTCTGTTTTAATAAAGTCGATAATTGAATTACCGGCCGCTTTACCAAACACCACCAGATCCAGCAGCGAATTGGTTCCCAGACGATTAGCGCCATGCACCGAAGCGCAGGCACATTCACCGGCAGCGTAAAAACCCTTCACACGCACTTCAGGATCATCGCCAACCGGTGCAATGACTTCACCCTTATAAT
>JBOFGM010000635.1:0-1259 GCA_051649105.1 Iodobacter sp.
AGATAAGAGACATCGTCGGTCATCGTGGCATGAATTTCATAGGCAAAAACTTGCACTGCCTGCGCCAGATTCAGGCTGGAGTAATCCGGATTGGTCGGAATGGTGGCCATCCGGTTGCAAAGCAGCACTTCATCAATGGTCAGCCCGGACATTTCGGTGCCAAACACCAGGGCAATATCGTGGCCGCCTCGGATCTGGCTGATAATTTCCGGTGCCAGCTGACGCGGCGTTTGCAGCGGATGGGCCAGTTCACGGCGGCGGGCCGTCAGGGCAATCTGCAAAGTGGTGCCGGCCAGCGCCTCTTCCATGCTGCTGACCACATGAGCGGTATTAAGCACATCCCCCGCATTACTGGCTAAAGCAGTGGCGGTTTCCGACGGAAATTCTTTGGGATTAATCAGATAAAGATCCGTGATTCCCATTGTTTTCATGGCTCTGGCGGTGGAGCCAATATTGCCGGGGTGGGAGGTATGCGAGAGAACAACACGGATGCGTGACAGACAGTCGGCAGAAGAATTATTGATAGTTTGTTTATTCATTTTAAGAGCACAGGTAGAATAGCGGCCAATCTTATATCGGGCAGCCCCAAAAGGCGGGTGATGCGACGTTGATCCGGTCGAATATATACTGTGATCTGGTTTGTGTCGCGTTTTTTGCCTGTCAGGATTGACCTTGCTGCCCCGTTCTTTTACTTTTATTCAGGAATACCATGCATCCAATGCTCAACACAGCTGTGCGCGCAGCGCGCCGTGCAGCTTCCATCATTCAGCGTGCATCCAGCAATCTGGATCACTTGTCGATCGAGAAAAAAGGCCATAACGATTTCGTTTCCGAAGTAGACCGTGCTGCGGAACAAGCCATTATTGATACCATTCTTGAAGCGTATCCAACGCACGCCATTCTGGCCGAAGAATCTGGCAGCCGCGGCAAGTCTGAATACACATGGATTATTGATCCATTGGATGGCACCACCAACTTCTTGCATGGTTTTCCTCAGTACGCGGTTTCAATTGCGCTGGAACACAAGGGCGTGATTACTCAGGCCGTGGTTTATGATCCATGCCGCAATGACCTGTTTACTGCTACCCGCGGTGTGGGTGCTTACCTGAACGATCGTCGTATCCGCGTTTCTAAAGTGCGTGAACTCTCTGACGGTCTGATTGCAACGGGTTTCCCGTTTACCCGCTTTGACAATCTTGAAACCTACATCAATATTTTCCGTGATATGACACAGAAAGCAGCCGGCGTTCGTCGTCCGG
>JBOFGM010000636.1:0-6610 GCA_051649105.1 Iodobacter sp.
GCCATCAATGCCGATGTCAGCGGATCGGGCCATGTGGAAGGCACCACCATTGCCAATTCTTTGAGCGCGGGTGCCAATGGCAAGCTGGAACTGGGCTATGAGCCTTATAAAGGCAGTGTTTCCCCGGTGCCGGAGCCAGAAACCTATGCACTGATGGGATTGGGGCTGGTTGGGCTGGTCTTGCGCCGCCGGGCCACTCGTCAGGCTTAGCACTTTGTTTCAGACGAAAAAAAACGGGAAAGCCTTGGCTTTCCCGTTTTTTATGGCTGGCTTACAGGCCGGCTGCAGCGCGCAGTTCTGCCACCTTATCGGTGCGTTCCCACGAGAAATCCGGCTCTTCACGGCCAAAGTGGCCGTAGGCTGCCGTGCGGGTATAAACCGGACGCAGCAGATCCAGCATTTGAATAATGCCTTTCGGACGCAGATCAAAGTGTTCTTTAATCAGGGCCACAATTTCGTGCTCAGGCAATTTACCTGTGCCCCATGTATCCACCATGATCGAAACAGGTTGTGCCACACCAATGGCGTAGGACACTTGAATCTGACATTGCTTGGCAATACCGGCAGCAACAATGTTCTTTGCCACATAACGGCCGGCGTAGGCTGCTGAGCGGTCTACCTTGGAAGGATCCTTACCAGAGAATGCACCGCCGCCGTGAGGGGCTGCACCACCGTAAGTGTCAACAATGATTTTACGGCCGGTCAGGCCGCAATCGCCCATCGGGCCGCCGATCACAAAACGGCCGGTCGGGTTAATCAGATATTTGGTTTTTGCCAGCAGTTCAGATGGAATCATCGGTTTAATGATTTCTTCGATCACGGCTTCAGACAGCTGAGCATGGCTGACATCCGGATGATGCTGAGTAGACAGCACAATGGTGTCGATGCCGGTTGCAATACCGGTTTTCTGATCGTAACGCACGGTCACTTGTGATTTTGCATCCGGACGCAACCATGGCAGGCGGCCGTCTTTACGCACTTCAGCCTGACGCTGCATTAAACGGTGTGCGTAATAAATTGGCATTGGCATTAATTGGGGTGTTTCATCGCAGGCATAGCCAAACATCAGGCCCTGGTCGCCGGCACCCTGATCCAGATCCAGACCCTGGCCTTCGTTCACACCCTGGGCAATATCCGGGCTTTGCTTGTCATAAGCCACCAGCACCGCGCATGTTTTGTAATCAAAGCCAATATCGCTGTGGTCATAACCAATGCGTTTAATGGTATCGCGGGCGATCTGGATGTAATCTACATTGGCATGGGTGGTGATTTCACCAGCCAGCACAACTAAACCGGTGTTAACCAGTGTTTCTGCTGCAACGCGCGCATGCTTGTCTTGAGTCAGAATAGCGTCAAGGATAGAGTCAGAGATCTGATCTGCTACCTTATCCGGATGGCCTTCAGAAACCGATTCAGAGGTAAAAAGGAATTCATTCATATTATTTTCCCTATTGAGGAGCGGGCCAGGCAGGTGGGTAATTAACGACTGCAAAGCCCTGTACGGTGTTAAAAAATGGCTCAATATCCTCATTTACTAAGGTAAATTCCGGCGCTTGACCATTTTTCGCCTTGTCCTTGGGTTTCCCGCTGCGTTTTTCAATCGCCTCTTAAGCCGGTAGAATCCGAAACTTGCCCTTGGATGCGTAAAACCCTGATGCTGCTGCTAAAACCTTTTGCTTATTTGCCCCTTTGGTTGTTTCATGGCCTGGGGGCTCTGCTTGGCTGGCTGGCCTGGCTGTTATCGCCACGCTACAGACAGCGTTTGGCTGCCAATCTGCTGCAGTCTGGCATTGCGCAAAATGGCGGAGATTATAACCGATTGCTGCGGGCAAGTATTAGTGCTCATGGTATGGGAGCCTTAGAACTTTTACCAGCCTGGCTTAGAACCCCGGAGCAGGTTGCTCGCTGGGTTCGTCAGCGGGAAGGCTGGGAGCATGTGGAAGCGGCCCTGCAAAGTGGCCGGCCTATGATGTTTGTTTCTCCTCATCTGGGCGGAATTGAAGTCTGTGGTGTGTATATAAGCACACAGATCCCTTGTGTGCTGGCGGCTTTATACCGTCCGCCCAAATTAAAATGGCTGGAGCCACTGATGGTTACCGGGCGCAACCGGGCCAATGGCCGCGCTGCGCCGGCCAATGCCAGTGGTGTGAAGATCTTATTGCGCACCTTAAAAGAAAAACAGGCGATTTATATTCTGCCGGATCAGGCTCCGGGAGCCGGGGAAGGGGTATGGGCTCCCTTTTTTGGTCAGCCGGCCTATACCATGACTTTATTGCCCCGCTTAAGTAAATCCACTCAACCCGTGATTTTGATGTGCTTTGCCGAGCGTTTATCCTGGGGGCGCGGGTTTAAGATCCATTTTGCCCCGCTGGATGAGCCCTTTGGTGGTGACGCCAAACAGGATGCCGTGATTTTAAACCGCAATGTGGAGCTGATGGTGCGCCGTGCACCGGCCCAGTATTTGTGGAGTTATAACCGTTATAAGCGCCCGGCTGGCGCACCTTTGCCCGAGGATGTATGAGTTATCGTTTGTTGATGGTGTTATTTTGGTGTTTAAGCTGGCTGCCGCTGTGGCTGCTGCGTGGTTTGGGTACTCTGTTGGGGTCATTGCTGTATGTGGCGGTTAAAAGCCGCAGGCGTATCGGGCTGACCAATTTAAAGCTGTGTTTTCCAGAATGGCCGGATGGGCAACATGAAGCGGTGCTCAGACAGCATTACCGCGAGTTTTGTACCTGTATTTTCTTCTACAGCAAATTATGGTTTGGCTCGCAAAAGCAGGTGGAAAAATTGGTGCGCCGGGAAGGGGCGGAGCATTTTGCCGCGGTGGAAGACCATAATCTGATTATCCTGGCACCGCATTTTCTGGGCCTGGATTTTGGCGGTACCCGGCATATGGTGGATCATCGCGGGGCCAGTATGTATTCATCGGCCAATGATAATGCCTTTGACCGGATGTTATTGCGCGGCCGCAGCCGGTTTAATAATCCGCTCCTGATTAAGCGCAGCGAAGGGATTCGCGGCATTTTGCGCACCTTAAAGCAGGGAGTGTGTTTTTACTATCTGCCGGACCAGGATCTGGGGCCGAAAGAATCGGTTTTTGTACCCTTTTTTGGAATTCAAACCGCAACGGTTCCGGGTTTATCCCGGCTGGCTTTAATCGGCAAGGCCAAAATTGTGCCGATGATTACCACGCTGACTAAAGAGGGCTTTGTTTCCCGCTACTACCCGGCCTGGGAGAATTTTCCCAGCGACGATGCAGTGGCCGATACCGCCAGAATGAATGCGTTTATTGAAGAGCGGGTGCGGGAATATCCGTCGCAGTATTACTGGCTGCACCGGCGTTTTAAAACCCGGCCCGAGGGAGAGGCTGGTTTTTACTAAAAAAAAGGGGCCCGTGAGGCCCCTTATTTGTAAGCTTAGCTTTGATTTAATTCTTTTAGTAATTCCCGCAGGCAGCCTGAATCTTCGGCCACCAGCATTTGCTCCACCAGCGGGGTGATTTTATTCATTTCGCCGGTCAGAATCTCTTGTTTTACCTTCAGCAGCTGAATCGGCAGCATCGAGAAGCGCCGCAGCCCTAAACCCAGCAATAAGCGGGTCAGCGTCGGGTCGCCCGCCATTTCACCGCACATGGATACCGGTTTACCCAGCCGGTTGGCCGTGCTGATCACATGGTGCAGCAGCTGAATCACGGCCGGATGCAGGGGATCATAGAGGTGAGACACCGAATCATCATTGCGGTCCACCGCCAGCGTGTACTGGATTAAGTCATTGGTGCCGATCGAGATAAAATCCAGATGGGTTAAAAACTGTGCCACTTGCACGGCCGCGGCCGGCACTTCAATCATTCCGCCCAGCTCGATGTTTTCATCAAAGGCGATACCGTCTTCTCTGAGCTGGGATTTGGCTTCTTCCAGGTGCTTGCGGGTTTGTTTTACTTCGCCGATATAAGAGAGCATAGGCAGCAGCAGCTTCACCTTGCCAAAGGCAGAGGCGCGCAGCAGGGCGCGCAGCTGAGTGCGGAACATTTGCGGCTCGGCCATACACAGGCGAATGCCGGTTAAACCCAGTGCCGGATTCGGTGTTTCCCGTTCCTGCTGCCATTTGGGGATTTTGTCTTTACCCAGGTCCACGGTGCGGATCACCACCGGCATGCCCCGCATGGCTTCGGCGACCTTTTTATAGGCAATAAATTGTTCTTCTTCGGTGGGCAGATCCGCTTCGGATAAAAATAAGAATTCAGAGCGGAATAATCCAACCCCGGTCGCGCCATTGGTCAGCGAAAGCCGGCAATCTTCCGGAACTTCAATATTGGCAAATAACTCAATTTCTTCGCCGTCTTTGGTCACGGGCTGGCGGGTACGAATATCCTGTAATGCTTTTTGCTTTTTCAGCCAGTCATATTGCCGGTGACGGTATTCTTTAAGAATGATCTCATCCGGATCAATAATCACGACGCCATTAATCCCGTCGACAATAATCAGCTCGTCTTCGCGGATCAATTCCCGGGCATGGCGCAGCGCCAGCACCGATGGCAAATCGAGACTTCTGGCCAGAATGGCGGTATGGGAGGTCGGCCCGCCAACATCGGTAATAAAGGCCAGATATTCGGTATCTTTAAACAGCACCATATCGGCCGGGCTCAGATCATGAGCCACCAGAATACAGTCAGGTGCAATTTCTGCCGGCGGATGTGCATGGGTTTCATGGCCGGCCAGCGCTTTAAATACCCGCTCAACCACCTGAATCACATCGCTGCGGCGCTCGCGCAGATATTCATCTTCTATTTCATCAAACTGGGCCAGTAATACATCCAGTTGCTGTTTCAGCGCCCATTCGGCATTGCAATGTTGTTGCTCAATTAAATTGCGCGGCTCTTTGCTGAGCATATGATCATTGAGCAGCATAATATGCAGCGACAGAAAGGCGCCCAGCTCAGCCGGGGCCGTATCAGGAATACTGCCCCACAGTGTTTCCAGGGATTTATGGGTAACGCGGATCGCTTCATCAAAACGAATCAGCTCGCCAGGAATATCGGCAGCAGAGAGTTGGTAATGGGCAATTTCAATATCGGCATGCGATATAAGATGAGCCTGCCCAATTGCAATCCCACCCCCAATGCCAATTCCTTGTAGCGTAATACTCATAAATCTTCCTTTGTTGCCACCGTGCCGGTGATCGCGGTCGTTATTTTGAGTACAAAATCACTCTGCCTGTTTATTGATCATAGAGCTGCCTGGTATTTCAGCACTACTGGTTCTTGCTGCATATCAATCCGCCGGCACATTCTATTTCAGCGGATTAATTTGCAGCAGTATATGCAGCCTGCATCTCTTTATTATTGCTTTAAAGCAGCTTGCTGATTTAAATCTTTTGGGTCTGATTAACCTGGTGGCGGGGTTTATTCGCCTTCACCAAATTTATCGGCAATTAAGCCGGATATCGCATCCAGTGCCTGGTCTGCATCCGGCCCGTTTTCGGTTTCCAGTAAAATTTTGCTGCCTTTTCCTGCCGCCAGCATCATCACACCCATAATTGATTTGGCATTAACCCGTTTTTGATTGCGGCTGATCCAGACTTCACATTGAAACTGACTTGCAAGTTGAGTCAGTTTACTGGAAGCGCGGGCATGAAGGCCCAGTTTGTTAATAATTTCAACTTCGCTTGTAGGCATACCGCTTATTCCTGAGGGGTTGAGGGCAGCATGTAAAGAACACCTTCCAGCCCGCCGGTAATGGCTTTGCTGACGACGACTTCAAGTGGCTGGTGGCTGTAACTGAGGGTTCTGACCAGCATGGGCAGGTTAACACCGGCGATGGCTTCTACTTTGCCGGCTATAACCAGACGCTGAGCGACATTAGAAGGCGTTCCGCCATAAATGTCTGTAAGGAGTAACACGCCTGAGCCATCGTCAAGATCGCTGATCAGCTGGCTGGCATGCCGCACTACTTCATCCGGATCATCCGCCTTGCTGACGGATAATTGCCGCAGATTGGGCAGATCCCGCGCCATAATATGTTGTGCGCATGAAACCAAGGCTTCGCCTAAAGAAACATGCGTGACGATGATAATCCCAACCATACCTTATTTCACCTTAACGGGCGTAAGTTTCATGTTGCTGATTGATAAGAAAAGTATCATATTCATCGAATATATACCTTTTTAGCCTTATTTTGAAAGCTAACGTAAGCGGTAAATATGCACGGGCGGTTTCAGCCAGGTCAGCCGGCGTTGTAAATCGGCTGTTACATACACACTGCCATCATTACCCACAATCAGCACATCTTGCAATCCAAAACGTTTGGCATAGCGCAGGGAATTGGCTGTGCCATCAATAAAAATGGGCTTGGTGGCGGCATCAGAAATGGCCCCTGCCTCGAGGCTTGGCGGGGCAATGACGGTGGCAGCCTCTATTTTATTGGCGGGCTGGCCGGTTCGCGGGTCGATTAAATGCGAGTAGCGGTGGCCTTTCACTTCAAAATAGCGCTGATAATCGCCGGAGGTGCCAATGGCCTCACCATCTTTCAGGGCCAGGGTTGCCATGGCCTGCGGGGCTCTGGGGTCCTGAATGCCCACTTTCCATGGCGTCTGGTCTTTTTTGCCCAGCGCC
>JBOFGM010000637.1:0-1253 GCA_051649105.1 Iodobacter sp.
TTAAAATCAGCCAGGCAGGGTAAATTTCGCCATTTTTTCGTTTATTCCAGATTTCGCCCTGCCAGGTGCCGTCTTTTTTAAGCTTTCTGGTCATCGAGGCAAAATAGGTAGAATCATGGCGCAGCGAAGTCAGTAATAACGGCGTTTTGCCAACGGCTTCTTCTGAGCTGTGGCCGGTAATATGGGTAAAGGCCTGGTTGACCCGCAAAATCACCCAGCTGGTATCGGTGACAAACATCCCTTCCTGGGATTGAAAGGCGATGGCCGCAATACGCAACTCGGCTTCTGCTAATTTGCGCTGAGTAATATCCCGGGTAATGCCGTGGTAGCCAATAATCACCCCATCGGCATTGCGCTCCGGGGTGGACAGTATTTCTGTCCAGATCCAGCGGCCGTCTTTACATCGTTGCTGCAGTTCCAGCGGAATGGGGCCGGTGATCTGGCCTTGCTCTTCTGATTGCCTTCTTTGTTCGATGATGGCTTTCAGGTAGTCGATGCCTTCCGGGGTCAGCATTTCAAAAACATGGTGCCCGACGACTTCTTCGCTGTGATAACCGCGCAATATTTCGTCGGCCGGGCTGATATAGGTATACCGGCTGTTGGCGTCTTGTTTCCAGGCCACATCAGAAACATTTTCTGTCAGCAGGCGGTAGTGGGATTCGCTTTCTTTCAGTTTTTCGGCCACCACGCTGCGCTCTATCGCAATACTGGCCAGATGCGCAGATTGCTCAATAATGGTGATGTCGTTCTCTGTGGGGGTATGGGCCTGATGGTGATAAATGGCAAAGGTCCCCAGTACCTTGCCGGCTGAATCCAGAATCGGCTGTGACCAGCAAGAGCCCAGATAAGCGCTGGCCGCCAGTTCCTTATAGGGTGCCCAGTAAGGGTGGGTGGTAATGTCTTCGACAATCACCCGCTGGCGGGTTACGGCTGCCGTGCCACAGGAGCCAACGCCAATGCCAACTTCAATGCCATTGAGTGCCTGGTTATAAAAGTCCGGCAGGCTGGGGGCGACCCCTTTTAAGAGATGCTTACCCTCATTATCCAGCAAGAGAATACTGCACAACATGGCCGGATGCAGTTGCTCCACGCCCCGCACCAGTGCGTCCATTTGTACTAACAGGGATTCTCCGCCGGCCAGCAATTCTAAAATACGGCTGCGGAACTGCTCATATTGATCGGCTTGTTTACTTTTGGTGATGTCGCGGATAAGTGCATGAACCGCCGGCTTGCCATCCAGGGTGATGGACGTG